>DAOURD010000150.1:0-4860 GCA_030625295.1 Desulfobacterales bacterium
GGCCCTCTGGATACTCAGGGATGAATACATAAATGGTGAAGCCTTCACCATGAATGAGCGTAAGATTAGGATAGAGAAGGTTACGGCCCCCCAGGGGCCGGAGCCAGAGAGCTTACCATCTGACAGCGATTTCAGGAAAAAGGATGCCCCTGTCAATGGTAAAGTCATATCCATTTTTGATCGAAAAAGGGGTTAACGGATATTTTTGTACTTGATTTGCTCGTCAGCTTATGTTAGGGAAGCCTGGATTGCAAGTTGAACTTATTTGAATATTTAATATAAAGGAGGATGGTGTAACATGAAGACACTAATTGGTGGTGCGGCTGCGGCAGTCCTGGGGCTCATTGGTCTGGTAATCTGGTGGAGAGAATTCTTGATGCTTCTGGCGGGCGCCATTCCATTCGCCCTTCTGTCGGGTGGAGCGCTGGCAATCTATCTGGGGTTTGACGAATTGAAGGACACGTGGAAGGCCAAAAAAGAGGAATTTGCGCCCTCAGTTGACAAGGAAGAGGTTGATCGGTATAAGGAAGAAGTTGACAAGCTGAAGAAAGAGGTTGAAGAACTGAAAACGGCAAAACAGGAGACGTAAAGGAAGAAATAACAGCCTCTCCCACCCGTTTGCCTTTTATTCCTCAAAAACCCCATGCTTGCGGGCGTGGGGCTTTTTGATTTTTGGTTTCTCTCCGAGCTGTAGGCTCTCCGAGCCGGAAGCCTACGGGCCAGAGGCCGCCTCTTGCGCCAAACGGTCAGCCCGTTCGTTATCATCAATACCAGCGTGGGCTTTAACCTTAAGAATTTTTAAGTCCTTAAATCCCTCCATCAATTTCTTGATGGCTGCCACGAGCTTCTCATTTCGTTTGGGTTTCCATCCAAGAGACAACAAACCTAAGCAGTATTGGCTATCCGTATAGAGTCGGACGGGTATTTGAGTTGTGCGGATTGTCTTGAGCGCTGTCTTGATGGCCATCAGTTCAGCAACATTGTTGGTTGCGATTCCAATATGTTTTGATATCTCCTTTTCGTGGGAACCGAAACGCAGCAGAATGCCTATCCCTGCAGGACCGGGGTTGCCGGAAGATGCGCCGTCAGTGTAAGCCACTATGGTCTTTGGAGGGAATGGGTGATGGGGGCGTAGGTCAGTACGGGCCGGAGGCTTTTTTAACCGTGCGGGATCGATCGGTTCCACCGCCTCTTTCCGCACCCAGTATTCGTGATCCTGATCAAGTTGATATTTGATTAGTACCTTGTTGTCGTGAACAACAGGTCGTTGATCATCATCATCTACATGAAGCCATACCTTCATGCCTCTAAACATCATTCTTTTCCAGCCACGCGGATTTTTCATATCCGGTAAAAAAAGTTCACTCTGGCTCATACAGCAAATAAGGTTTGCGGATTTCCTCAAAGCATTTTAGTTCTTCGGCCCACGTCTGTTCCAGATTCTCCAGGGGGTCCAGGCCTTCGACAGCCTTTCGGACCGAAGGATCTCCTGTAATAAGGTCAAAGGGGAGTTTCTCAAATTCGTATTCATAAGGGGGGGGCTTCCACTGAAAGGCATCTCGATGCACAGAAACCACTGCCTGAAGCAGACTAAGGGTTGTTTTGTACGGGTGGTAGGTCCTGGTGTCGATAATGTGAAGCTGAAAACCGCGGCAGAATCTTTTTTCCCATTTGTCTGATGTAGGTTCAAAGGCAAGGGGGCGAAGGTGGACCCCCGCAAGCTTATCCTCAGGTATCCGTGCTTCAAGGCGAGCTGTATCAAAAAAGGGGGCCCCAAGGATCTCAAAGGGCTGAGTCGTCCCCCGTCCTTCGGATACATTGGTTCCTTCCCAAAGGACCTGCCCGGGATAGACCAAGGCCGAGGTAGGAGTGGGCAGATTGGGGGAGGGGGGTATCCAGTGTAGCCCCGTATCCTGAAAGAACATCTCACGTTTCCATCCTGCCATGGGAGTCACAGTGAGTTCGCAGCCGATACCAAAGTGGTCATTGAACAGGAGGGCGAGTTCGCCAATGGTGAGACCATGACGCATGGGAATGGGATACATACCTACAAAAGAGGAGTATTCGGGTTTCAAGCAATTTCCTTCAATACCGTTTCCTCCGATAGGGTTTGGACGGTCCAGAATAAGTACCTGTTTGTGATAGGCGCGGGCCGCCTGCAGACATAAGGCCATTGTGTAGATAAAGGTGTAGACGCGTGTACCCACATCCTGAAGATCAACGATCAGGATATCTATTGGTTCAAGCATAGCCTTGGTGGGCATTCTAGTTTTGCCGTAAAGGCTGAAGATTGGTATATTAAGAACCGGGTCGATCAAGTCTCCCGAAGGGACCATATTAGCCTGTTTTTCTGCGAAAAATCCATGTTGGGGGCTAAAGAGTGCCTTGAGCTGGCCCGGGTAGTAATTTGCAATGAGCACGCGGGTGGAGCGAAACCTTTGATTCCCCTCCGGACATGCAACCGAAGCCGGGTTTGCCAGGAGCCCAAGGCGTTTTCCCTGCAGTATTGGCGGGGGGTCGGCGAGAAGTCTTTCAATGCCGGTTTGAACGGGTTTCATAAGGTCTGTAACATATAGGAATATTCTCATCTTGGCAAGGATCACAGACAAAAAGAAGTGGAAATCAAGGCTCTTTTCGTGGTAAGAAATCAGTTCGCTACGCTACGCAATCCCCGCCCGAACTGTTCCTTGATCTAGTCCAAAATCTTTTTCTTAAAGGCTATAATATCAGGAACAAGACATGAATTGTGTTGATTAACACGAAGTGTTCAGATATACAGCGGATGTTTGTGCAGCTCGACGCTCAGCCAGTATAGCTAGTGTTTGACCGAAAACCTCTGTTTTTTCGGTCAAAAATTCGAAATCCGACACGAAGTGAAGCCTGCGCTAACCACGAAATCCGTGATGTCCTCAAGGCGTCAGCCGCAAACAATGACAGAAATAAAAATGCTCCAATGACAAAAACATCGAATTTTCAATGTATTAGTTTCGGTCATTTTGTCATTCGGTATTCGAATTTGTTTGCGGCTTACGCCTTGAAAACAGTACGGATTTCGATATTCGGCCTGCCCTGGCGCGACTTCCTTAGGAATAGGCTGTTTCGCCTGTAGGCCAGGTCTGGGCCAGGGATTTTGCCTGAATATGACTTTTCGTTCAGGCACTATCTACTGCAATAGGGCAGGCTGGGCAGTGGTGGGTTGTGGAGAGGAGACCGGTCAAGCAGAACAAGGGGATCTTTGTGAAATTACCAGACTATATTGCTAATCTCAAGCCATATGTGCCCGGAAAACCGATCGAGGAACTGGAACGCGAGTATGGCATTAGCGGTTCTATCAAACTGGCATCGAATGAGAACCCAATTGGCCCATCTCCCAAGGCCCTTGAGGCGATAACGGGTGCGCTCAAGAATCTGCATCGCTATCCAGATGGAAGCAGCTACTACTTGAGGAAGCGCTTGGCCGAGAAGCTGAAGGTCTCTGTCAATCGAATAGTGTTTGGAAATGGTTCCGATGAGATCATCGAACTTCTGGTTCGCACCTTCCTTCAAGAGGGTGATGAAGTCGTTATGCCAGAGCCCTCATTTTTGATGTATGAGATCATGGTACAGGCAGGCGGGGGGCGGCCTGTTAAGGTGGCCCTTAAAGAACGCGTACTCGACCTGGAGGGTATGGCTGAGAGTATTTCGTCAAGAACGCGCATGATTTTTGTCAATAATCCTAACAATCCTACCGGAACGATCGTGTCGAGGGACGACTTTGAAGAGTTTCTGCAAAGGGTTCCGCCCGAGGTGATCGTTGTGCTGGATGAGGCCTACATTGATTTCGTGCGAGATAAGACCTGCCCGATCGGTCTTGATTATCTGGACGGTGACAAGATCGTGGTGACCCTTCGAACGTTTTCCAAGGCATACGGATTAGCAGGTCTTCGTATAGGCTATGGTGTGATGAAAGAGAGCCTGGCAGATCCTATGCATCGGGTCAGGCAACCCTTCAATACGAATCTGCTTGCACAGGTTGGGGCTCTGGCTGCCCTGGATGATGATGCTTTTCTCGAAAAGACCGTTAGCACCGTTCATAAAGGCCTCGATTTTTTGTATCGGGAAGTGGAGAAGTTGGGACTTCGATGCCTTCCTACCCAGACCAATTTTTTTCTCATAGACCTGGAACGGGACGCAAAGAGCGTCTTTGAAAAGATGCTTCGCGGGGGTGTAATTGTCCGGCCTATGACCGAATACGGCTATCCAAACCATATTCGGATCAATGTGGGGCTTCCTGAAGAAAACCAGCGTTTTGTCGAGGCGCTGAGGGAGGTAATTTAATGTCTCGGAATTTCTACAACCTGTTGAGATTATAGATATTTATTTGGCCTATTCTATACCCAGTCAGGGAATGATGGAATGATGGAATATTGGGAATAAGAAGCGGAAAAGAATCATTTTTTAATTGTTTTCATTCCTCTTAACCCATCATTCCACTATTCCAACATTCCAATTGGGGCGAAGCCCCTAAGTTCGCATTTAGGCGCTTAGTTCGAGAATTCGTGTTTTTTCTGGCAGAAGGTTTTTGCCATGTTCAACAAAAAGTGAGCTAAAGTGCCTAAAGTGTCTAAAGTGAGCTAAAGCCCGCCCTGGTGCGATTCGTTCATATATATTGATCTGGGCTATGCATCATTACACACCTGACTTTTTGAGTATAAAGTATTGGTGATCGGTCTGGGCCAGGGTTAATGTGCACGCCCCCGCCTGCCAACGCCTAGTTTGCCGGGAAGCTACAATGCCGCACACATGGCAATGGCGGGCAGGTTCGGCGTGGTCAGTCTTAAAAACAAGTTGCGCTGAAAGCGCATTCCTTAACCCTGGCCC
>DAOURD010000155.1:0-4743 GCA_030625295.1 Desulfobacterales bacterium
CTTTTCAGAAGTTCTGCGGCACTGGCTTGCCTCAAATCCATCTCAAGGTATTTGTGCAATGGAATACAGGGTCCAAAGTCTTCAGGGTAATAGTCAGGAAAATCAAATGGAAGAGGCCGCCGGTATCCTCTGAAAAAATCCAGCAGCCGTCGTTCAAGCCTTGGAGGTAGATCGTAAGCCTTGAGGATTAAGCCGTCGATTTCCATAAGGGTTTGAATGCATTGATGGATGGCTGCTTTCTCGGACGCACCTTTCTTGATTCCCGACCTTAGATTCGTATAGTGCCTTACAAGCCCAGTGATCGTTTCTACCGCTATGTTTTTGCGAAACGGAGTCGGAATTTGTTCAACCGTTTTGATCCCGTTATCACGCTTGTCCTGCCTCACGAAAAGCGCTGCATTAGCCAAAGGTGAGTTAACAAGCGCGGAAAGCACCTCAATACTGATATCTGTTTTCGGCCAAATACCGATAAGATTCTGATAACAAACCAAACCGCTTGAATCCAAGAAACCAACGATCTGCCATGGCCCGCCGCTGACAATGTGCCGACTAGTGATGACTTTAGGCTTATCCCAGGGCAATGAATGAGCAGATGTTCGGCGATATCGATCAGCCATATTGAGATATATGAATCCTTGAGCCCAGTAAGGCTCCATATTTTTGGGGATTTTGTCCAATCCCTTTTTGAACCCAATTCTCGGCTCGGAGGATATCAAAATGCTCCTGTTTTCCTTGAGTGAAATATTCCACCCAATACCTCCATGGACTTCGGCTATGTCCTTCAACTTCGGGTTGCTGTTGAGATAATCAAGAACACTTCCATCAAGGAGTTCGCAAATATTTATTGCATTTGCCGTCATTCGTCCATTTCTTCAGTGCCTTGCTTAGCCTTGTGGGGGCGGCATGACCTTCCAGTTTCTTGAGATGTTCACCGTTTTTGTAAAAGCGTTACTTTTCCTCTGTAAGCTAATTATCTCCGCGCCAATTTGTTCCGTATCAAAACGCAAATACTGCTGTCTTGTTATGGCACTAAAGTATTTTCCTTTCTCGACAACAATCATGTCCATGCCATCGGTATAGATAATTAATCGGGTAAGCGGCTCGTCATCCGGTAACAACATGGATAGGATTCTTATGCCTTTTCTCACCTTCTGGAGGCTTAACCCCTTGTTTCTCAATGACGCCAAGACTCGTAATTTGACAATATCCTTAAAAGAGTAGAAAGAGGACTTGCCCTCTCTTTCGGGGGAGACGAGATTAATCCTGACCCAGTATTTTAGCTGATTTAGGGTCGCCCCCGTCAGCTTGCGGACCAAATTTGTTGGATATACATTGTGCATTTTAGACTTTGGTTGAAAAAAGCGTCGTTATTGTATCTTTTTCAACCAATTTAGGCGGAATGAATTCGCAGGTCAAGGAAAAAGTGGGAGACTGGGACATTCGGGCAGAACGTGCATAGGCTCTTTGATCTGATCTTCTTGCGGTGAGAGCCTGCCTCGCATTTTAACCTGTGATTTCCACATATCAAGATGCCCGCCTACACCATCCTTCCCCGCAAGCGCGGGCATTCCATCCCGCGTTCGACCATCCAACAAACGTCCTACCCAACCGGAGTCAGAAGCGGGTCTTGTTCTGTGATTAGCACACATCAAGGTGATCCTCTCTCTATGGAGGGAATATCCTGTCTTTCCGTTTAAACGAACTAAGACCCGCATCGCCCCGCAATTGGAATATCTGAACTCACAACAACGCGAATAAAGAGTCAAAAAATCCTGCATTTCGCGGATAGAAATTACGAGATGCCAAATTGAGCTGGCTTACCGCAGACGGGACACAGGTATTTTCCTTTGTTTTCCACAGCTTTGGTAAACCGTAAGCCGGTATCAGTGCCGGGAACTGGTTTTCTGCATACAATCAAAAAACCGTCCGCTGTGACATCCTCTTCAAGTCCGCATTCGGCGCATTCAAGCAACTCCCGATCACCAGTAAAAACGCCAAGTCTCTCGGCTTGTTCTTGCAGTGTTTGTAACTGCTCAGCCAGAGGTTTGATTTGTTTTAAGAGTTCATCCTTCATACATTTCACTGAAACTCCATTCGTGTTATTTCAACATAGTAACCCAAGGCAAATGACATGATCGAATCGGATTTACATTTTGATTCGTGATTTGCTCGTATGAATATGCCTCTCCCTAACATCCTCTATCCCTGCAACCACAGGCATACCATCCCACGTTCGACCATCTAATACCCGGCCTGCTTTTTTCTTGTTTAACCATCCCCATTGCTTGAAGAAAAAAGGTTCCCCGGCGGCCACTGGGGGCCGAGTCAACCCTTCAGTGTCAGCTTATCCTTTCTAAAAGCCTTAAGTTCATCCGGGTCAAATACAATGTTTCTGCCTACCCTCTCATGTTTTATGCTCCCTGCTTTAATCCATCTCCTCAAGGTAATCTCGGCCACCTCAAGGTATTCCGCTGCTTCTTTAACAGTAAATGGCGATTGTCTGATTTCATCAAAGACTTCATTATGACTGTATGAATCTTTCTCAAATCCCCGCCTCGCTATAACAGAAAATAACTTTTCTCTTTCTTTTAACGGCATCTCTAAAATTTCCCTATAAACTTTCTCAGCAGTGATCATTTTTGTCCAGCCTCCTTCAAATATCTCTTAAGTTGACGATAAAAATTTTCATGGGGGCCTACCATGAAAAACACTATTTCAGCCTCTTGGAGACGATAGGCAATCAGAAATTTCTGTCTCATATGTGAGAATTTATGAACTCGAAATCCTTTCAGATCACCCTTTTTGGATTCGCCCATTTCAGGATTGATTGCTATTTTCTCGACTTCATCCTCAATAATAAGCTGAAAAGGTCTTGTTTGCTTCTTGACGAATTTCCTGAATGGTGGCTTGTAAGATTTTCCCATGATAGCTTCTATGATAAACTATATTATCATTTTGTCAATCATTATTTCGTGAATCGACTGGGATGCTCGTGCGGAACGTTCGCGGACTTTAAAACTGAAACATAAACCCCTAGGAAAGCGGTCACGATTAACCACGCCCGAGGCCTTACGGCAGGTCCAACCGTGACATGTGAAATAACCACCAGGCGCTGCCATCCCACGCTGAGGTTTTCTACGGTCAACGACAGAACCTCCACCATGGAAGTTCATTTCACAAATACGAATGGATTTATGCCATGGGTTTTACAGCTTGGCAGTGATGCTAAGGTCTTAAAGCGGAAATCGCTATAGGATGAAATTAGAAAAGAACTAGTTTCTGCCAATAAGAATTATTGAACCCTATATGATTGAAATCAAGGGGGAATGTATTTACAACTTAATCGAAAGGCCGGCACAGGGGTGTCGGCCTTCGTTAGTTCGGTTTGAAAGAGGTTTTATTCGGAAGATTTTTCGAGTTCACCAATCCTTGTTTCCAGATCCTTGAGGTAAACCCTTAAATCGTTGGCTTCCTGCTCAAGTCCCGCAAGTTCTGCCTTGGGATCAACAGCAGCTGGCCGCCAGTAGCCATAGGCTAGACCGCCGAAGCCTCTGCCTCGACCGAAGCCAGGGCCGCGGCCGGCTCCAAACCTACCGTAGACTGGGCGGCCTCCAAGTGTATACCTTGGCCTGCGGCCAGTACCACAGTAACCGAAACCACCTCCTGTCATGGGTCCCGCTCCAAGTGGACCGGTTCCATCAAAGCCTGGCATGTGAAACACCTCCTTCCGACATGAACACCTTCTGACGGTAATACTTCAGCTCCTTTATCGATTCCTTGATATCCACTAGCGCTAGATGGGCCTTCTGCTTTTTGAAGGAAGGAACCGACGGATACCATCTTTTGACCAGCTCCTTGATCGAGCTTACATCAATATTGCGATAGTGAAGGAATTCGTTGAGCGAGGGCATATGCTTGACCAGAAACCGGCGATCCTGCCAGACAGAATTTCCACACAGTGGAGATTGTCCTTTTTGACAATACATATGGAGAAATTCCAGTGTCTTTTCTTCAGCTTGTTGGCAATTGTAGTGAGAGGCTCTGGCTTTATCTATTAGCCCCGATGCTTGATGCTGGCTCCTGCTCCACTCCTCCATGGCAAGAAGGATCTTTTCCGGATGGTTTATGGCTATGTCCGGGCCTTCCGCCAAAAGCTCCAGGTTATCATCAGTAACAATTGTGGCAATTTCTAGAATGACATACTTTTCAGGATCTATGCCGGTCATCTCCAGGTCCATCCAGATCAGATGATTTCTCAATTGAGGCCCTCGCTTTCTTACCCCAGTGGAACTTCTCGGGGTATCATGAAACTATGTCTCACAGAGAAAACGCCCTTGCCGACACGGTGGTCGGCCCTACGTAAGGCCGACCACCCTCCGGGGCATAGGTCTTACGGCCCGCAGGCCGCACCCGCCTGTTCTTGGTTTCGGATTTGACGATTGCGCCTGACGGCTCACGCCTTGACACGAAGTGCATCTTTTCAAGCCGTCAAGCCGGCAACCCCATGCTGAAAGAGGCTGGATTTCGGATTTTTATTCCGCAATCCGCAATCGCAAATCCGCAATCGGTTTTTTTTCTACACACGACCGCGACCTCGGCCGCCTCGACCGCCCCGGCCGCCGCCCCGACCCGGACCCCAGCTAGCAACTGGCCCGGCGCCCAGTCTAACCGCCCGGCCCGGAAGGACATCCAAACTCGGAGTCGCCCTGGCCTTGCCGCATATCCCTAATCCTCGACCTGTCC
>DAOURD010000022.1:0-8734 GCA_030625295.1 Desulfobacterales bacterium
GAGACGTCAATCATGCCCAATGCCAAATTCTATATGGGAATCGATCTCGGCTCCGTCAGTCTGAACATAGTCGTTATTGACGAGGCGAAAGACATTAAGGCCGCCATATACCGGCGCATTGATGGCCGCCCTTTGATTATCCTTCGCAACTGCCTTGAGGAGCTGGGCAAAGACTTTAAAACCTTTGATGGGATAATCGCTACTGGGAGCGGTCGCAAGCTTGTGGGCAATATCCTCAGGGTACCGGATGTGAATGAGATTGTCACTCAGGCCAGGGCCACCAGTTATTTTTACCCTATTGCCCGTACCATCATCGAAATCGGTGGGCAGGACTCTAAACTGATCTTTCTGGATCTGGACGCGCACAGCAGGGAGTCCATTATCATAGACCATGTTCTAAATGAAGTCTGCGCTGCCGGCACAGGATCATTCCTTGACCTCCAGGCCCACCGACTCGGTATAAGCATCGAGGATTTCGGGGCCTTGGCCCTTTGCTCAAATCATCCGGCCAAAATCTCCGGCCGATGCAGTGTTTTTGCCAAGAGTGATATGGTCCACCTGCAGCAGGAGGGAACCCCCAAGGCAGATATCGTTGCAGGGCTGTGCTATGCGCTCACCCGAAATTTTATAACGAACCTTGGCAAGGGGAAGTCCTTTCCCGGACCGATTGTCTTCCAGGGCGGGGTGGCTGCCAACCTGGGTGTGGTCAGGGCATTTGAAGACCTCTTAGACGTAGCCCCGGGGGCTCTGATCATTCCAGAGCATTTTCTTATCATGGGTGCTCTGGGTTCGGCCCTGATGGTCAGCACTGAGAGTTTTGACCAGACCATCCCCGTAGACCGCCTGATTCAAAGTGTCCGGGCGGCCCTGGAGAGAGCGCAAGATCGTCCACGGGCGGCTCATCTGAAACCCTTGATTCCAGCAAAGGCTGATCAGGAGACCGTGGATCATTATTATGGGATCGAGCCCGCAGATTGCCTCGAGGTGTTCATAGGTGTGGATGTGGGTGCAGTCAGCACGAACATCGTGCTGACTGACAGCAAGGGGCGCCTTGTGGCCAAGCAGTACTGGTACACCCGTGGAGAACCGGTTGAGACCGTCAGAGCCGGGCTTGAAGAGATGGCCCGGAGGGTGGGTTCTGGGGTGCGTGTTTGCGGCGTGGGTGTGACCGGAAGCGGGCGTTATTTTGTTGGTGATTTTGTGGGGGCAGACGTGGTGATCAATGAGATCTCGGCCCAAGCACGTGCAGCCCTCTATCTGGACCCGGAAATAGATACGGTTATTGAGATCGGGGGCCAGGACTCCAAGTACATCAGGTGTCAACAGGGGCGCGTCGTCGATTTTGAGATGAATAAGGTTTGTGCGGCAGGGACCGGAGCCTTTCTTGAAGAGCAGGCCGCTCGTCTGAGGGTGCCCATCCGGGGGGCCTTCAGTGATCTTGCCTTTGCTTCGAGGACACCGGCCGATCTTGGCGCTCGCTGTACGGTATTCATGGAATCGGACCTCATCCATTACCAACAGGCGGGCTATAGCCTGAGCGACCTGACGGCAGGACTCTCCTATGCCATTGCCCACAACTATCTGGAGAAGGTGGTTGGCACCAAGAAGATTGGCAGGCGCATTGTATTCCAGGGGGGTGTGGCTGCCAATCAGAGTGTCACGGCTGCTTTTGAAAACATCCTGGGCAAGCCCTTGACTACCTCTGAGCATCACAATGTCACTGGCGCCCTGGGCGCGGCACTGGCGGCCAGGGGCCGTGCACCGGCCTCCACCCGTTTTGCGGGTTTTTGCTTGAAAGATCGGCCGTACGAGGTGAAGTCTTTTGAGTGCCAAAAATGTCCGAATCTTTGCCGGGTCCATCAAATCTATATTGAGGGCAGGCTTCGTTCCTATTATGGCAGCCTGTGCGGCCGGTATGAAAAAGTGTCTGATCGCGCCCTTTACAGTCACCTGCCTGATCTGTTCAGGGAACGCGATATTCGCCTCATGGAAGGCTTTGATGAGGAGACTGAAGCCGGGAGAGGTTCAGGGCCGGTCATTGGTATCCCCAGGACCTTGACGTTCTATGATTATTTTCCTTTCTGGCACGCCTTTTTCAGGACCCTGGGTCATCCCCTGGTTCTTTCAGACAGGACGAACAAGAGATTAGTTCAGGCAGGATTTTCCTATGTTCCATCGGAGACCTGCTATCCTGTGAAGACCGTTTATGGCCACATACGTGATCTCATATCCAAAGGTGCGGAGAGAGTGTTGCTGGCGTGCGAAGTGGACCACGGGGAAACCAGTAACCAGGGGCTCCAGAGTTTCAATTGTCCGTATATCCAGTCCATACCGTATATGGTACGGGCGGCTATGAGTTCTAGCGTGAGACTACTTGCACCTGTTTTGCACCGGAATCATTCTAAACAAGAGACTAATCGTGCGCTCAAAGCGCTGGGCAGGTCCCTCGGGCACGGTTCAAAAAGGATTAAGGAGGCCGCGGCCGCGGCCCATGAGGCCCAGCATCGCTTTGACCAGTGGCGTCGAATGCGCGGTAAGGAGATTCTTGCCTCCTTGGAGGCTGATGGGCAGGCCCTGGTCCTGCTGGGCAAGTGTCACAATATCTTTGACGAGGGCTTGAACCTGCATCTTGCCAGGAAGTTGAGGCGCACCGGGCATCTGACCATACCCTACGACATGCTTCCCCTTGATGACGTGGCACTTCCTGCCCACTATGACAATGTGGTCTGGAAGAATACCCGTGATCTTATGAAGGCCCTCGTACTGATGAAGGAGGATGAACGCCTCTTTCCGGTGCTCCTTACGAACTTTGGGTGCGGGCCGGATTCTTTTTTCATGAAATACATGGAAGTGGAGATTCCGGATAAGCCCCACCTGATCCTGGAAGTGGATGAGCACACAGGTGACGCAGGCATGGTCACACGCATTGAGGCATTTTTGGACACCCTGAGTGTACCACCCAGGCAGCCGAAGCCATCACCCCGCCCGCTCAATCTGGTGATCAAGGGAAAGCCAAGGCATCTGGACCCTTTGGACCCGAACCCGGCTTTGATGCGACGTCTGGAAGATCGGGTTATCTATTTTCCATACGTATCGCTTGCTTTTTCTGCTGTAGTCCATGCCGCCATGGAGGCCATCGGCCTTGAGGCCAGAGTACTCCCCAAGCCGGATGATGAGACCGAGTACCTTGGCCGGCAGGTCACCTCCGGCAGGGAGTGTCATCCTTTCATGGTCACCTGTGGGGAATTTGTCAAGATGACCCGCCAGCCGGGGTTTGATCCGGATCGTACTGCAGTATTGATGCAGAGCTACGATGGGGCCTGCAGATTTTCTCAATATTGTATAGGACATGCCGATCTTTTCAGGCGTATGGGGCTGTCTCAGATTCCGGTCATTGCCCCCCTTACCTCTACCCGTTTCGACGAGTTCTCAGGCCTCTTCGGCCTGCGCTTCATACAGGCCCTGTGGCAAGGGTGGATGGCCTCTGAAGTTTTGGAACGACTCCGGTTTCATGTTCGTCCGTACGAGAGAAATCCAGAAGAGACTGATCAAGTCTATGAAGCTGGTATCCGGGATATCGCCAGGGCCGTTGCACAGCCTGACGGGAGGCGATGGGGGCACAGCCCGGTGCTTGTTGCCCTGAAGCGGGCATTGAAGGCTTTGGAGGGTGTTCCTGTGGACCGATCTCAGGAGCGTCCCACCATAGGCATCGTGGGGGAATTCTACACGGTTTTAAACACCTGGGCCAATCAAGACCTTATCCGTACCCTTGAAAGACTGGGGGCTGAGGTGAAAATCCACGGGCTTACAGTTGTCAATTGCTATTCGCTCTTTTCCGACCACTACTATGTGAGGAATCGCCTCAGAGAGAAAAAGCTGACCTCTGCCCTCTACTACCTGATACGCAACCAGTGGGTAAAGTTCTGGACAAACCGCATGGAAGGGTGTTTGAGTCAGGAGCTTCGGCCCTTTGGCATCCTTGATGTTCCCACCATACTTAAGGAGTGCGAATCCTTCATCTATTATGACATCGATCCTATCCTGGCAACCTTAACTACCCGGGTTCGCCGCTTTGCTGCCCAAGGCATATGCGGCATCTGCAACCTGTATGTACTCAACTGCATGCTAGGCAATATCACCGTCCCTATCTTCAAAAATGCCTTGAAAGCTTATAAGGGTCTTCCTATGCTAGCGGCTGTATATGACGGCCAGAAGCAGACCAACATGCTTACCCGGATCGAAGCCTTCATGCATCAGGCCAGGCTCTACCAGGAACGATCCTGATCTTCAATTTTTGCCTTTGACATTTAAAACATGAGTGTTAGCATAAAATATTTTTGATGAAATCGACAGCTGACATGAAATTGAGTCGAAAGGTCATTATTCCAAACGAACTCGGGCTGCATGCCCGGGCTGCGTCCAAGATTGCCCTATTGGCGGAGGGGGCCCGTTCTAAGGTCTATATCGTTAAGGATGGTCAGGAGGTGGACGCAAAAAGCATCCTTGACGTTATGGCCCTTTATTGTCCCTCTGGCACGGAGGTTTTGGTCAAGATAACGGATCCTGGTGACGTAAAGGCATTGAACCGCATTGCTCGACTGATTGAGACCGGTTTTGGAGAATTGTAGGGATGTTTGATACCACAGCCAGACACGTAAAGCCTGCTCTCAACTTGACGCTTCAGGGCATCGCCGGATCTCCTGGTATTGCCATTGGCAAGGCTTATCTGGTGGAGCAGGAAGATATCGATGTTGCAGAAAAACGTTTCGTCGAGCCAGAAAATATCCCTGCCGAAGTAAGGCGGTTCAAGGAGGGAGTCAAGAAGGCCCAGAAACAGCTTCAAAGTGTCATAGAGGAAGTGCCAGAGGAATTGAAGGATCATACCTATATTCTCCATGCCCATATGATGCTCTTGAAGGACAGAATGATCTATAACGGGACCATTGAGCATATTGAGCGTGAAAGCGTGAATGCAGAATGGGCCGTAAAAATAGCTGTGGACGAGGTCAAGTCGATCTTTAAGAAGATGCCGGATCCCTATTTTCGAGAAAGGGCCTCGGATATTACGCATGTCTCCAAGCTCATCCTGGAGAACTTGCTTGGCGCTGGACCTTCCAACATCTCCCATATCGACAAACGGGTCATTATCGTAGCGCACGACCTGTCTCCTGCAGAGACAACGCAGATGCCATTGGAGAAAGTAAAGGCTTTTCTAACAGACCTGGGCGGCCAAACCTCCCATACTGGCATCATTGCCAGATCCCTTGAAATCCCGGCCGTGCTGGGATTGGGAAATGCCACGCAGCTCATTAAGACCGATACCCTCATCATTGTGGACGGGAGCGCTGGTGTTGTGATTGTTGATCCGGATGAGGAGACCCTCACCCGATATCAAGAACGAAAGGACCTGTTTGAACAGTATCAGGCCATGATTACCCGGTCGAGTCATTTGCCGGCAGAAACCACGGATGGATTCCACTTGACAGTCATGGCCAACATTGAAGTGTTCGAAGAGGTGGTCTCGGTCATTGACCGTGGTGGGGACGGAATTGGTTTGTATCGAACCGAGTTTCTCTACCTGAATCGACCAACACCCCCGTCAGAGCAAGAGCTTTTTGATAATTACAGGGACGTGGCTGAAATCATGGCTCCCCGCACGGTCACCATACGCACACTGGACATTGGCGGGGACAAGTTTGCCAGCGGCCTGGAATTGGCCGAAGAGATGAACCCGGCTTTAGGGCTTCGGGCCATCAGATTCAGTCTCCAGTCGCCGGAGATATTTGAGACCCAACTGCGTGCTATCCTGAGAGCGGCCAATCTGGGTAATGTCCGCATTATGTTTCCTATGATTTCCGAGGTGGACGAGGTCGTTCAGGCCAAGCAGATGCTGAACCGGGCGGCAGAGTCTCTGGAGAAAGCTGGCATACCCTTTAGGCCAAATATTGAAGTTGGAGCCATGATCGAGGTCCCCTCGGCTGTGATTATGGCCGATATCCTGGCTAAGGAGGTCGATTTTTTCAGCATCGGCACCAACGATTTGATCCAGTACTCTCTGGCCATAGATCGGGTCAACAAGCAGGTGGCCCATCTTTATCAGCCGCTTCATCCCGCAGTATTGCGCATGGTCCGGCGTGTGGTAGAGGCTGCCAAAGAAGCGGGTATTGGGGTTTATATGTGTGGTGAGATGGCAGGAGACCCTGTGAATCTGCCTGTACTTCTCGGCATGGAGCTCGATGCCATTAGCATGAACCCCATATCGATTCCTGCATTAAAGATGTTGGTGCGGATGCTATCTCTGAAGGAATCGAAGCTGTTCCTGGAGGAGGCGCTTAAACAGCCAACGACCACAGACGTTGTAAAGCTTGTTCAGGACACCTACGGGCCCTTATTTCCTAAGGCTGCTTTTCCCCAGCCGAGCCAGGATTAGTATGATGCACGGCATCAAGATTATATGCCAGAACCGCAAGGCCAGGTACGACTATTTCATCATAGATGAGTATGAGGCGGGCATGGTTCTGCTGGGTACCGAAGTGAAGTCCTTGAGGCTTGGACAGGCCAATCTGAAAGATAGCTATGCCAGGGTTCGAGGTGGTGAAGTGTTTCTTTACAACATGCACATAGGTGCCTATCCTTTTGCAGCCTACGGAAATCATGATCCTCTGCGCCCCAGGAAGCTTCTCCTGCACAAGGACGAAATCAAACGCCTCACGGGCAAAGTCGAAGAAAAAGGACAGACCCTGATACCCCTCCAGGTCTACTTCAGGGAGGGCAAGGCAAAGGTCACCCTGGCCCTTGCCAAAGGAAGACGAAAATACGACAAGCGGGATGCCATCAGGAAGCGTGAGGAAAAGCGGGAATTGGACCGTGCAAGAAGAGAAGGAAGAAACATTTGACGTAATAGTTCACCGCAGAGTGCGCAGAGAACGCAGAAAGAATATAAATTCAAAAAATATTTCGTTTTCATACTCAGCGATCTCCGCGTTCTCAGCGGTAAATAGAATGTGGTGAGCGATTACCATTTGACAATTTGTCGACAATGGGTTATTTTATATTTTGTAACATTTACGTTGATGAATCGTTTGTCTGTCCACCCATCACTTTTCACTGACTCCTCTTCTTATGGGGGCGAAACGGCTTCGACGGGGGTAGAGAAGCATTGGTTGCATACCGAGCGCCTGCCAGCTCGTAAAAAAGGTGGGACCTAAAATAATCGCAGACGATTATAACTACGCCTTAGCCGCTTAAAGTGGCTAACGTCCTTCCGGGTTTTCCTGCGAGCCCGTGAAGGGCGTCGATCAGCAGGATAGCCTCTATCGGTTGCTTGTTACGCATGAGGCGAAATTCATAACAAGATAGCTCCTTAAGCATCCGGCCTGAAGGAGCCTTGAGGAGTGAAAATTAAATCTCAGGCTATGTATGTAGAAGCCTATGCGGACTATCACCGGACGCGGGTTCGACTCCCGCCGCCTCCACCAGTCTTCGCTTGGAGCGAAGCGCAAAGCGAAGACTGCCGCGCTGGAGCTTTAGCGAAGGCGGGCCTTTCATTGTGAGAACGGGAACGCTCCAAGCTTCGACTCGGCACGCCAGTGTAAGTGACTGTAAACTGGAGCGAAGCGCAAAGCGAAGACTGCTTCGACCGGGCACGCCAACTCTAATTGCGTTCAGGTGTTTCATCGTGGATCCGTGGTCAACCAATGGAAAACCTGCTTTTCATTATGTTTACATTCTTCAGTCTGAGAGTAATCGCAACCAATTCTACGTCGGATTCACTGGGAATCTGAGAAGCCGACTGGAAGAACACAATTCCGGAAAGAATCCCCACACCGCCAAAAAGCCCCTCTTAAGCCTTTTTCAGAAGCCAATTTCGGGCACTTATCGCATCGTTTCAAGAGGTTATCTTGGCCCCGAGTAAAAGTCACCTGACCCTGCTTTTTGTCCCATGTCAAGGGCTGAGCCCAGTCTTGTATTCGTCCCGTTCTCCGACTGACATGGGTACGTTTCCAGTTGGCTGAATCCCGGCAGCCCAAGGCTTGCAGTCACACCCCTCAAAAATTCGGGACAATATCTACAGGAACAATCCTAAGCCTTGACTATGTTGCGCTATTCCCATATCTAAAAAATAGGATTGTCGATATGTTTGATCGTCGTGATTCAATGTTTTTTTCGCCTTTGTTACGGACAGACAATGAGGGGATGAACAAGGAATGAAAGAGCAACAAGAGTTCGATCTGGAACAAATGGACAGTTGGTATGCTGCCCATTTCGAAGAGCTGGTGCAAAAGCACGGTGGTAAGGCCATAGCCGTGGTAGAGGGCAAAGTAGTGGCTGTGGCTGATACTGAGAAGGAAGCGGACCAGTTGGCAAGGGAGGCTTACCCTGGTGCCACTGCTCTCGTTTTGGCTATCCCGTTAGAAGGGGAACTTGTATGCCTACTGTAACGTACCGCTACAAGCGACTGAAGAATGTGGGAAGAAGATAGGCACCAGTTTGACATATACATATCGGCATTGGTTTTGGAAAGAGGCTAAAGGAGGAGATCCTATCGCAGCAGAGGGACGATTAGAGGCTGTCAAGGGAATACCAGTTCTGGAAATAACGGGTGAAGCGGAAGACCTTGCGGCGGCTTTGGTAAAAGTCGGTCCGATCCCAGAAAGTCACCCTGAGGATGCTTTGCATATTGCTTTGGCTATCATCAACGGCATGGACTTTCTTGTGACTTGGAACTTTCATC
>DAOURD010000277.1:0-3587 GCA_030625295.1 Desulfobacterales bacterium
AGCAGCCAACTCAATGAGGCACTCAAGTACCAGCAAACGCATCAGGACAGACTCGGCAGCATACTCCTAAAACTCGGATACATCGAAGAGAAAACCATTCTAAATATCCTGAGCCGTGTACACAACTATCCAGGTGTAACAATATCAGAGATTGATCCGGATCCGGAGGGGCTCAAGATTCTGCCTTATGATGTGGCCAAAGAATATATGGCCTTCCCTTTAAAAATCAAAGAGGAAAGCCTTGAAGTATCCATGGCAGAGCCAACGGATACTGCTGCGGTTGAAGAGTTGCAGAACAAAGTTCAAAAGAGCTTGGTGGTCTGCGTCTCCACTGAAAAGGATATCATCGATGCTTACAAGAAATACTATGAGATAAGTGATGAAGAATACAACAGCTTCTTTGGTGAGAAAGAAGAAGAGGAAGAAGATGCTGGGCCTGTCGTTCAAGTCGAAGATTTTGGTTCCCTGGTTTCCGAGGCCGCAGATGAAATAGAACTGGAGAGTCATACGGCGGACGACGGGCCCGACCAATTCTCGGCAGGTGATGCTCCAATTATCAAACTGGTAAACGGCATTCTCAGTAAAGCCATCAATGACGGAGTCAGTGACGTTCATATTGAGCCTTATGAGAAGGTGTTGCAGGTAAGATATAGATTGGATGGTTCCCTCTATAAATCCATGAACTTGCCACTCACTATAAAAAACGCCCTGATTTCCAGGATAAAGATCCTGGCCTCACTTAATATTGCTGAACGTCGTGTGCCCCAGGATGGCAGGATCAAGATGCGCCTTGGAAAAACAAAGGCAGTTGACTTCCGCGTCTCCACATTGCCCACTCTTTTTGGTGAGAGCGTTGTTATGCGTATCCTTGATAAGAGCGCACTCAACATAGACCTTACCAAAATGGGGTTTGAACCAGAGACCTTTGAAACCCTTAAACGTTGCATTTCCAGGCCCTACGGCCTGCTCCTTGTAACCGGCCCGACCGGTAGCGGTAAGACAACTACACTGTACTCGGTTCTCAGCGTACTGAACAGAGAAGATACTAAAATACTTACAGCAGAAGATCCTGTAGAATTCAATTTTAAGGGAATCAATCAGGTGCAAGTGAAGAACGAGGTCGGCATGACCTTTGCCGCTGCTCTAAGGGCATTCTTGCGGCAGGACCCTGACATTATTATGGTTGGCGAGATCCGGGATATGGAGACGGCCGAGATTGCCATGAAGGCGGCCATGACAGGACACCTCGTTTTCAGCACCCTCCACACCAACGACTGCCCTTCCACTATCGGCCGCCTTGTAGACATCGGGATACCACCTTACATGTTGGCTTCTTCGGTAACCATGGTTCTTTCTCAACGCCTGGTCAGAAGACTCTGTCCGAAGTGCAAAGTTGTGGTCAAAAACATTGACCCAAAGGAATTAGAAAACATGGGATTCTCCAAAGATGAAATTCCGAATCTTACTATATACGGTCCAAAGGGGTGTCCAGCATGCAACGGTACCGGCTATAAAGGAAGGGTCGGCCTATATGAGCTCATGGAGGTGACCGAGGATGTTGCCAAAGCTATAAATGCGGGTGCTCCGGAGGATCAACTGAGGAAGACAGCAATCAACGAAGGGATGATTCCTTTGAGGGATGCAGGTCTTGAAAAAATTCGCCAAGGGGTGATATCCATCGAGGAAGTTCTAAAGCGAACAGCTATAACCAAAGAGGCCATGCCGGCCTATCTTGTTAACCCGGACATAGAGCGTTACGAAAGTGGTGATGTGATTATCAGGGAAGGGAATACGGATATAGACTTTTTCAAGCTAGTCCAGGGGGCTCTATATGTTGTGAAAGACCGCAAAAAAATAGCCGAAATAACGGAGCCCGGTGAATACTTTGGGGAAATGGCTGCCATATCCGGCGAACCGCGAGCCGCATCCATCATTTCAAACGGAAGGTCAATCATAAAGCGATTCCCTGGGGATAAGCTCCCCGAACTCATTGAGAAATATCCGGAAGTTGCCAGGAATCTCTTTCAAATAATCGTCAGTCGTATAGATAAGTCTAATGAACTTACCATAAAATTGATCAACCAGCTAAAGGGGGAAAAATGAATTTAGAGTATTTCCTTCTCGATATCCTCGGGATCGGATGCGTTGTACATAACGATGTTCTTCAGGTGAAAGTAGCTGTCAATATCCATGGAATCAAAGGCAAGCCCCAACCCGGATGCATCCTGACGCGTTATCACGCCCTTTATGCTCAAGGCAAGCCTGGTGGATGTGCCCGTAAGCAGAATCTCCACGTCACACGGTGTCCCTACTGGAATCCTTTTTCCCGTGCTAACAAACATCCCCTTGATACTGATGTCTTTCGAATTCGCCTCTGCCACGATTTCTGACTTATCTGTTTTTAGAGTTACCTGAGTCTTAAAATAAACCCGCGTCTTTTTTCTTCTCTCCTCATTCATCTCCTTTGACCCTCCTCTCACAGAGTGCCCACAGCAGCGGCTTGATACGGAAAACAACTTCCATATTCGCAAAGATTAAGAAGCCCGTGATGCTCCAAAGCAAACTATGCACACAAACCTGCTTTTTGTCAAATCGTGGTAGACCATCAGGAATTATGCCGAAATTATTGAAAATAGGTGTGGAACGTCTTGACAAATCGAGTTTTTTTACATTACAGTCCTGTCCACTTCAAGAACTCTCGGCTTCTTTGAGAGCGGAACAACGGACACGGACACTACAATAAAGGATAAGAAAAAAAATGGCAAACTTCTTGGTAACTGGCGGAGCGGGATTTATCGGTTCAAACCTTGTGCACGCGCTACTTAACAGGGGAGACAAGGTTCGTGTCCTGGACAATTTTTCTACTGGAAGACGCGAGAATCTTGAGTTTCCCGACGCACCTCGTGATCTCGTGGCCAACCTGGAAGTCATGGAGGGAGACATCGCAGATCTTTCCACTTGCCACAAGGCCACCAAAGGAATCGAGTATGTCTTGCACCAGGCTGCCATACCTTCCGTCCCGAAATCCGTAGCCTTCCCCCTTGAGTCAAACCGTGCCAATATTGATGGGACGCTCAACCTTCTGGTGGCAGCACGGGACGCAGGAGTAAAACGGCTTCTCTTTGCGTCTTCCTCTTCCGTGTATGGTAATGCCCCGGGGTATCCAAGGAAAGAAACAATATTCCCCGACCCCCTTTCGCCGTATGCTGTCCAGAAGCTCACCGCTGAACACTACCTGCACGTCTTCTACGAGCTTTACGGCCTTGAGACCGTATCACTTCGATATTTCAATGTGTTCGGCCCTCACCAGGACCCTGATTCAGACTATGCGGCAGTGATTCCTCTATTCATCAAGGCGTTTCTAACAGGCACCCGGCCAACCGTATTCGGGGATGGTGAACAATCCCGCGATTTCACCTATGTGGATAATGTCGTTTATGGGAACCTGCTTGCAATAGAGGCCCAGGATGCTCCGGGCAAGGTCATGAACCTTGCCTGCGGTGGCCAGCTCACCTTGAACCAACTCTTAGCCCTGTTGAGAAAAATTACAGGGGCGGATGCAGAGGCCGTCTATACCGATCCCAGAC
>DAOURD010000223.1:0-4086 GCA_030625295.1 Desulfobacterales bacterium
CTTTCAATCCAGTGTTTGAACTGTATTGCGTCGGCTTCCGTGGCGTTGATACCGTCCAGGACAAAGACCTCAAGCCATATCTCACCCGGATATTCCTTTCGGAAATCAATCAGGCCCTCCACCATGGTTTCAAACTTGATCTCAGGATGTGGGCGATTGATGGTTTCAAATCCCTCTTGATCGTGGGCGTCAAGAGAGGGCAACACCACGTCAGCTTCCATTATCGATTCACGGACCTCACTGTCCCCCAAGAGGGAACCATTGGTCAACACAGCCACTGGAATCTCCGTGTGTTTCTTGATATCGTGAATCAATGATCCTATTTGACTGTTCAAGGTGGGTTCTCCTGAACCTGCCACTGTGATGTAGTCCGCCCGGACTCCCTCTTTCAGCTTTTGATATACCTGCTCCAGGATTTTGTTCACCGGCACATAGGGTTTTCGCTCGATTGTTTTTTCTTTGGTTCGCCCGAGCTGGCAGTAAATACAGTCGTATGAACAGACCTTGTATGGCACCAGATCGACGCCCAGGGATCGGCCTAACCTTCGTGAAGGAACCGGGCCGTAAACAAAATGCTTCATCATCATTACCTTAATCTTTTAGAAAGCCCTCAACCTTACGCCATATCTCTTTGATAGCATCAGATACCTTGCCGTCTGAAAATTCGACAATACTCTTGCCTGCCACCATGGCATAGGTGACTGCTGTATCATAAGGGATACGACCCACCAACTCAATGTGGTTTCTTGCACAGTAGTCTGCGATCCGATCCGATATCTCCTCGTTCAGGTCGAATTTGTTGACACAGGCAAGCGTCGGTATCTTAAAATGAGCAGCCAGTCCTCCAACGCGCTCAAGGTCGTGCAAACCTGACAAGGTCGGTTCGGTCACGATCAGGACGGCACTGGTGCCGGTTATGGAGGCGATGACCGGACATCCTATCCCGGGGGGACCGTCCACAACAATGGTATCAAGCCCTCGGTCTTCGGCCAATACCCTGGCCTGGTTTCTCACCAGACTCACCAGCAGGCCGGAGTTTTCCTCTGCGATGCCCAGCCTGGCATGGACCATGGGCCCGAACCGCGTGTCCGAGATATACCACCTGCCGCATATATTCTGCGGAAAGTCGATGGCCTCAACCGGGCAAAAATGGACGCACACGCCACAACCTTCACAGTCGATTCTGTTCACTACAAAGTCCGGACTTATGGCATTGAACTGACAGCGCTCCAGGCATTCCCCGCATTCAGTGCAGGTTTCCAGGTTTATCTGGGCGGTTCGGCCCCCCTTGAAATCTTCTTCATGTTTTATTTCAGGGGCGAGTATCAGGTGGAGGTCGGCCGCATCCACATCAGCATCAGCCAGGACTATATTTTCGGCAAGGGCCGCAAAAGAAGCGACCACGCTCGTCTTTCCCGTGCCTCCCTTCCCACTTATGATTGTCAGCTCTTTCATCCAACCCATTCCACCTGAAGTCCCCCTTTTTTAAAATCCCCCCATCCCCCCTTTACTAAAGGGGGGTCGAGGGGGGATTTTTCCCTTTAGAAAAGGGGGGAGATTTAATCCTTAACTTGACGGCAGTAATTCCGTTATTCTTTCATAGAGAGCTCGAAACCGGTCTTTCATCTCAGGCATGACGTCTACCATCATAATACCGCGGGAATATGCCTCGGCAATCTTACGGTCATCCGGAATTTCCATGAGGATTGGAATCTTTTCATCTCTGGCATATATGGCAACTCGATCGTCTCCTACGTCACAACGGTTTATAATGATGCCAAGGGGAATCTCCAGAATACGGACAGCCGCAACTGCAAGCTTCAGGTCGTTTAACCCGAAGGGGGTAGGCTCGGTGACCAGGATCGCAAAGTCCGAACCTTTCAGGGCTACAATGACCGGGCAGGATGTCCCGGGAGGGGCATCGATGATGCTAGTCTTTTTCGGATCGATGTGCTCCTTAACCCGGTTGATAAGGGGCGGAGACATAGCCTCGCCAATCCGCAAACGGCCATGAATAAACTCCACCGAGCCGGACGACCCTGCTTCCAATACGCCAAGCGCCCGGCCTTTCTCGCTTATAGCCTCCCTCGGGCAGACCATCATGCACCCCTTGCAACTGTGGCAGAGTTCCGGGAAGGTCAGGACGTTCTCCCCAATGACGGTAATGGCACTGAACTGGCAGATCTCGCCACACTTTCCGCAGAAATCGCACTTGTCGAGATCGACTTCCGGGACGGGTGTCGTCACCCTCTCGGTGTGGTTGATTTCAGGTTTCATAAAAAGGTGGGCATTGGGTTCTTCCACATCGCAATCCAACAACTGCACGCCCCCATTCAATGAAACGGCCAGGTTGGTCGCAATAGTGGTTTTGCCCGTACCACCTTTTCCGCTCGCAATACAAATAATCATATAACCTATTCCCGTGTCATCGCGGTCCCGCACTTAGGGCATTTTAGCTCAAAGCACGGCTTTCCCAACTGGTGGGGCACCTTTTCACCACAGCTCGGGCAAATGCAGTTTCCACCAGGGCCGAGGGCACTGCCACCGCCTCGACCGCGGCCACCACCCCCTCCCATGCCTCTACCTGTTCCAGGGCCTTGGCCCCTTGGGCCTGTTCTGTCTCCTTGTGGCATTGTCGCCTCCCTAAATAAAATTGTATCGGAATAGTTCACCGCAAAGCGATTTTATTTTTCAAGCTCTTTGATCCGCCTCTGGATTTCCTCCATCTGCTCACGTAACGTCCGGGCGTCTTCCTTGAGATGGCCAAGCTCGTCTTCCTTTGTGACCTGAGCTTGAGATGGCATGGGCGGTGTGCCATACAGACCACGTCCCATACCCCGCCCCATGCCCATGCCGCGACCGCCTCCCATGCCACGACCGCCTCCCATGCCACGACCCATACCAAACCCGGGAAGAGGAGCTTGGGGAGGATTGGCTTGCCGAGCAGGTTTTAATCCATTTTTCTTGTATTGCTGGACCGCCTCACCTACCGTCCCGGATACACCAGTCATGACATCAAGCCCTGCGGCCGAGAGCACCTGGTGGGCATTAGGGCCAACGTTTCCTGTGAGAACAGCCTTGGCTCCCTTGTCAGCAACCATCTTGGCCGATTGGATCCCTACGCCGCTCCCTTGAGCAAGATTGGTATTGGGCACTGCCTCAAAACTCATGTCATCCAAATCTACAATCATAAAATATTGGCATCTCCCGAATCGGGGATCGACCTCTGATTCCAGGTCAGGTCCCACTGATGAAATAGCTATTTTCATAAATGAATCTCTCCTTTCAACCCTCTATCCGTCTACACAAGTGAAGGCCCTAAAATCTGTGTCAAGTTTTTGTAATACACTCAGGTGCAAGAGATAAACAGATACTGGATTCTGGTCTCTGGATACTGGATAAAACAAGGAATGCTTTTTCTATCTATCCAGGATCCAGCATCCAGCATCGCGGAGCCTCGTCGGCCCGCCCTGGCGCTTCAGTTTATTGTAAGGTATTAAGATGTTAAACCCGCTCTGGGCCAGGGTTTGAGGCGAAGCTTCGCTAACTGATCTCTTCCACATTTTTGCCAGCATTTGGCCCGGGGCTGGTCACGAAGATATCCGTAATCTTTACGACAATGGCCGACTTGGCTGTGAGATCAGGCTTTTCTGCCTTGACCCACCCAACGGCCATATCGTAAATCTTGCCAGATGTTTCGATTCTGGGTATCCCTTTGAATTGATATCCCTTGCGGGGTTTGACATCCCAATCCCACGCAGAGATGGCCATGACCGGGTTTTCCTTAATGTTTTCAAGGGTCTTTGTCATAAAGATATCGGCCATCATGAGCTCATCGTCCGAAAGGGCCTTAACGTGATGAATCGGGACCACGTTCGGGATGCCATCCTTGGTACAAGTAGCTACAGCATAACCCCTGGTTTTTTCCATGACATCTTTCATGTCCTGCGTTAATTTTGCCATTCGGTGCCCCCTTTCTTTTTTTGTAATAGTTCCCCCTGTCTTGTCATTTCGAGCCACCATTGTCATTTCGAGCGAAGCGAGAAATCCTTGTTGTGCGCCCTGCTGGAAGCCCAAAATTTCTCC
>DAOURD010000192.1:0-4333 GCA_030625295.1 Desulfobacterales bacterium
AATGTACAGGCTTTTGTGAGACTTGGATTTTTGCCTCGTGCCGGAATGATGGAATGATGGAATATTGGAATGTTGGTTTTTAGCGGAAGTATGTCATTTGTAGACTTCCTGTCAACAGTGGTTTTGCCAATAACGCAATGACCCATTCCTGCCCGCCAGTGCCTCGTCTGCTGGCATTGTAGCTTCCTTGCGAGCGAGGCGTTGGCAGGCGGGTTGCCAGAACCCATTATTCCATTATTCCATTATTCCATTATTCCAACATTCCAGTTCATAATCTATACAATCCCGGCCACGAAGGCAACCGGAAAATAACTTGACACCCCAATGAACGTCATATAACTTCCGCCCGAAATTGCATATAAGGAAAAACAGGGATTGGGAAATTCAGGAATTAAGTATTGAGCGTTTTTAAATCCGCAATCCGCAATCCGCAATCCGCAATCCAAAATCCTATGTAAGGGGTAATATGCCAATTTCAACCAGCAATGACATCGTTCAGATGGTTCTCCAGGCAGGACCTATGGTTCGTTTTGTCCTGCTGCTTCTGTTGTTCTTCTCTATAATCTCTTGGGCCATCATTTTCGCCAAATATCGGACTATTAGGAGGGCACGCAAAGAATCAGCCAATTTTCTTGATCTTTTTTGGAATAGCCGTGGCCTTTCTGAGGCCTTTGCGGCCTCAAAGCGTCTCCGGTACAGTCCCATCGCCAGAGTCTTTCGTGTGGCTTTTATTGAGCTCAAAAAGGTGAACAAATCACAATCATCCTCCGCCTCCAGGGGTGATGACGTTACGGACGAAGCATCGCTGAGCCAAAAGATGGTTGCGGTTGACAACATCAAGCGGGCGCTTCGGCGAGCTGTTAACATGGAACTGACCGGACTGGGCAAGGCTCTTTCTTTCTTGGCAACTACTGGAAATACAACACCTTTTATAGGCCTTTTTGGTACTGTGTGGGGGATCATGAACGCCTTTCGCGGAATTGGCCTGAGAGGTTCTGCCAGTTTGGCTGTGGTGGCCCCGGGCATTTCAGAGGCGCTTATTGCCACGGCTGCCGGATTGGCTGCTGCAATACCGGCTGTTGTGGCTTATAATTATTTTACAAACAAGGTTCGTGTTCTGGAATCAGAGATGCACATTTTCTCTGCCGATTTCCTGAACCTGATAGAACGAGACCTGATTACACGTCTCAAAAATTCTACAACCAGTTGAATGTATAAGCTTTTTCGGGGCTTGGATTTTTGTCTCGTGCCGGAATGATGGAATGATGGAATGATGGAATATTGGAATGATGATTTTTTGACGGAAGCATGTCATTTGTTGACTTCCCTGTCAAGAGGGGTGACAGTAGCCCACTATCCCACTTTTCCAGAACCCAATATTCCAGTGTTCCAACATTCCACTATTCCAATTGTGAGCGAAGCGAACTAAGTTCACTAAAGGGGAAATAGGCGCGGCTATGCAAGGAAGCAACAGCCATTTCATGTCTGATATAAACGTAACGCCTCTGGTAGATGTGATGTTGGTCCTGCTCATCATTTTTATGGTTACGGCCCCTATGATGATGCAAGGAGTATCTGTATCACTGCCTCAGACTACATCCAAAGCCCTTCCAGCAGAAAAGGACCATCTGATCATCACCGTGGACCGCAGCCAGCAGATCTTTATCAATGATTATAAGGTAGCTATGGAGGCCCTGCAGGCCAAACTGAAAAAGATCTGTGAAGGCCGTCCTGATCAAAAGGTCTACCTCCGCGCTGACAAGACCGTGCCCTACGGGGTCGTCGTCCGCGTCATATCAGAGGTGAAGAATGCTGGTGTGGAAAAGCTGGGGATGGTCACCGAGCCCCTGAAGGAGACCGAGTAACAAGGTACATGGTTGCCCATCCGGAAGTCTTGAACCAGGGCGATTACACAGACCGGGCATGGATTGGTATGGTCGTCCTCTCGATTGTGTGCCATATCCTTTTTTTCTCCGGTGTTCTCTTCCTGCCAGAGTTGCGATCTGCCAAACCGTACATACCTTTTGCGGTAGAGGTGGACCTGGTAAGCCTCCCCCAGGTCGAATCCCAGCCACAAGCAGCCTCCGATCAGGTATCCGTCTCCGCTCAGGCTGAGGTGAAAAGAGCACCTGTTGAACCTGTGAAGCCGGCTGAACAGCCGAAGCCTCCAGAGCCAGCAAAGGAGTTGGAATCGGTGAAACCAAAGGAAAAGCCGGTGCAGGCTGTGGAGACAAGACCTGAGGAGGTTACTGACAAACGAGTATCCCTGGCCCCAAGACCGTTGCGAGTTAAAAGATCGCTCAAGCAAAAGACCTACAATGCGTCCAGGGTTATCAGGAGTGCAATTGCAAGAATCGAGAAGGAGGCCCCTGAATCAAGGCCTCGTCCCGTGCTTCAGGCCATTGATAAGTTGAAAGAGGAAGTTGAAAGTCACGGAGGGGTTGTTATAAGGGGCGGCATGGCCAGAAGTGGGGTGAGTAGGAAAACAGTGGAGCTTCTGGATATCTACAACGCTGAAATCTGGCACCGGATACAGAAAAACTGGGCCTTTTCCGAGGAGATGGTTCGAGGTCGCACCAATTTAGAAGCCACCATTATTGTGAAGATCATGAGGAAAGGTGAGATACGGGATATCTGGTTTGAAAAAAGGTCGGGTAACAGCTATTTTGATGATTCGGTGTTTAAGGCTGTGAAAAAATCTGACCCGTTACCTCCATTGCCTGAAGGATATTTTGGTCCCTTTTATGATGTTGGCTTTAGATTCAACCTTTCTGAATTACAAAGAAGATTCTGATAGGAATTTAGTCCGTTAGTTGTGAAATTCCTGTTTTTTCTGGCAGAAAACTTAAAAGATAATCACGAAAGCACGAAAGATTGAAAGCACGAAATAGAAAAATATTAAGATTTTCGTGTCTTCGTATTTTCGTGCTTTCGTGATAAAATTATTTCTTTTGTTCCAGGTTGTCCGGGTTAGCTGTTGTGATTTCAATAAGTTGTAGAAAATTGAAGAGATTACATCTGGACGTAATTCTTGTGCTCTTTGTCACACTGGTGGCCTGTTCGAACAGACCTTGCCATGGGCGTGTCTACATCGATATTAACGCCCCGTATCTGAGGAAAATCCCAACCGCGATCCCGATTTTCAAGGGCATGAGCGCAGGGCAGAGCCACGCCAAGCTTGGCAGGATGCTTTCTGGTCTCCTGGCAGAAACAGTAGAGTTTACGGGTTTTTTTAAGATACTCGACCGTGAAAGTTTTCTTGAGAATCCTCAAAGAGCGGGTTTCATGCAGCATACCATCAATTTCAAAAACTGGACCGACGTCGGTGCCGAACTCCTGATCAAGGGCGGATTCCAGTGTAAGGGGGACGTGCTTGAGGTCGAACTTCGGCTCTTTGACACCTTTAGCGGTCGCCTGATCGTGGGCAGGCGGTATACGGGACGACTTAAGGATCATAGGCGCATAATCTATCGCTTCTGCGATGAGGTCATCCTTCGTTTGACGGGCCACCGCGGTATTTTCAGTACCCAGATTGCATTTTTGTCAACAACAACAGGAACCAAGGAGATTTATATTGCAGGTTTTGACGGATACAACCCAAGACGGTTTACGAACACCGGAACGATTACCCTGTTTCCCGCCTGGTCCTCAGATGGAAAGTGGTTGGCCTACACGGATTACAGGCATGGGAAACCAGAGCTTTTTGTCAGACATATTAAGGAGAAAAGGGGCACAGTGGTAAGTCTTGAGGGATCAAGCATCACACCGGCCTGGGTTCCCGGAAGGTTTGCTCTGGCTGCCTCCCTTTCCTATGAAGGCAACCCGGCGATCTATCTGTTGACCGGGAACGGAAAGATTACGAAAAAACTGACTCGCCATTGGGGCATCGATGTTGCCCCAACGTGGTCACCCGATGGTAGAGAGTTTGCCTTTGTTTCGAACCGGTCGGGATCTCCCCAAATCTTCATCAAGAACATCGAAGACGGCAATATCCGCAGGCTGACCTACGAAGGAAATTACAACACCTCTCCCCAGTGGTCACCTCGCGGCAACCACGTAGCTTATGTGGGATGGAAAAACAGTCACCTTGATATTTACTTGATTGGGATACACGCAAATAGCCCGATTCAACTTACCCGGGATGCCGGAAACAACGAATCGCCAACCTGGTCTCCGGACGGGACCCTTATTTCCTTTAGCTCCACCAGGGAAGGGCCATCCAGGGTCTATGTGATGAATGCCAACGGGACGGACCAGCGTCGTCTGTTGCTCCTTGAGGGTGAGCAGACAAACCCGAGTTGGTCACCACGGCTTACCAGGGATTGAAGTCGTT
>DAOURD010000328.1:0-3115 GCA_030625295.1 Desulfobacterales bacterium
TCCAAAAAGATTGGTGAAGAGGTTACGTTATACATTCATTACCATCAGACCGAGCGTCAGCCTAAGCCAACCCTCATAGGTTTTAACCTGGAGGTGGAACGGGAGTTCTTCCGTTACTTCATATCAGTGGAAGATATTGGACCGATGAAGGCGGTTCAGGCCCTTACGGTATCGGTTCGAGAGATTGCCAGAGCCATAGAGTCCGGGGACGCGGGTTTTCTAAGACAATTGAAAGGGATCGGGAACCGAACGGCCCAGAAGATCCTGGCTACCCTGGAAGGCAAAGTGGCCAAGTTTGCCTTGATCCGAGAGGTTGAAAAACCGGCCGAAGCTGCCCCACTGGAGGATTTCAAGGCGCAGGTACAGAATGTCCTGGTAAAACAACTCGGCCACAAGGTGAAAGAAGCCAAGGAGTTGATAGCTGCCGCCCTGAAAAGAAATAGCACTATTACTACGGCAGAAGAACTCTTTGAAGAAGTCTATCGCGGCGAAGTAAGCTAATGGGAAATGAGAATCCGCAAGAAGGCAAAGCAGCTGGTGAGAGCAGCGTTGCCCTGCTTTCTAAGAAGGCTGATCCTGCCGAGGAAACATCAGAATTCATAAGCCTCAGGCCTAAGAGTTTAAAGGAATATATCGGTCAGGCCGAGGTGGTGGAGGCCCTCAGTATTGCTATTGAGGCCGCACTCCAACGGAAAGAGGCACTCGATCACATCCTGTTTCATGCCCCGCCTGGTCTGGGCAAGACAACCCTTGCCCACATCATTGCTGAAGAAATGGGTGTTAACATGACAGTGACCAGTGGTCCGGCCCTGGAGAAGGGCGGCGATCTCTTAGGCATTCTGACCCATCTGGAAGAAGGAGACATACTCTTTATTGATGAGATCCACCGGCTTCCGAGAGTGGTTGAGGAGTTTCTCTATCCGGCCATGGAAGATTTTGCGGTCGATTTTATCTTTGATAAGGGCGTTCATGCCAGAAGTCACCGATACCGCCTGGCACGGTTTGTCCTGGTGGGTGCCACAACCCGTGCAGGGTTGCTCTCAGCCCCCCTACGTGAACGTTTTGGCATATTTAGGAGCCTCGATTTTTACTCTGAGGAGGATCTGGTTCTTATTGCCAAACGTTCGGCGGTCCTTTTGAATGTTGAAATGAACACAGATGGCGCCTACGAGATTGCACGCCGCTCTCGGGGTACCCCCCGGATCGTGAACCGGCTCTTGAAGCGGGTGCGGGACTTTGCCCAGGTCAGAGGCGACGGGATTATTCGCAAAGGCACAGTCTGTGAGGCCTTAGAGCTTGAGGGGGTGGATGAAAAGGGCCTGACAGTGCTGGACAGAAAGTTTTTGAAAGCCATTATCGACTTTTACAAGGGAGGGCCTGTGGGCATCGAGGCCATTGCGGCCACCTTGCAAGAAGAGTCTGATACCCTGGTGGATGTTGTGGAGCCGTACTTGTTGAAAATCGGATTCTTGACTCGGACCTCATCTGGCCGGAAGATCTCAGAAGAAACCTACCGTCATTTTGGCTTGCCAATCCAACAGGGGCTGTTCAAGTGATAAAATCGCTTCGCGATTTTATGTATCGGCTTATTAATAAATACATGAAAGAAAACATCCCTGTTATGTAACCCTTCACGGGGTGTTGGAGTATTGGAGTACTGGAGTGTTGGAAAAAGGTAACTTCTCAAAAAGTCCGGGGAAATGTTGCGTTTTGTCACCCAAACCCTTTCCGGCAACACGGTTGCCTCGATCCATATAACCTCAATTTGGAGCGAGGCAACCGTGTTGCCGGAACAACGGAGGGCAACAAATACCCCAAGTTTTTGAGAAGTTACGTTTCCGAGATGTTTATGGGGGAAAATAATAGATGAAAGTAAAAGAAATAATGAAAATTCCTGTTATTACGGTTAATAAAGATGCAACCGTAAAGGAGTGTGGCGATTTATTGGAAAAGCACGGCATTAACGGCGCCCCTGTGGTAGACGATGACCATGTTGTGGGACTAATCACCAAAGCCGATATATTCAGATCCATTCTGCCCAGGTATCCGGAAATATTTAAGGATGAGAGGCATCTGGCGGATTTTGAGTATATGGAGGAAAGGATCAAGAAGGTTACAAAAATCGAAGTCAGTGAGCTTATGGGATCTCCGGCCATGACTCTGGATCAGGAGACCCCTATTGTAAAAGCGGGTTCCATCATGGTCTTAAGAAAAATCAAGCAGATGCCCGTTATGAAGGATGACAAGCTCGTAGGCATCATTACCCTTACAGATGTCTTCAGGAATTTAATGGAAAAGGCAGGTAAGGGCTAAAGGCAAGAATTTCTTCTAATCGCTTGTTCACACATACGCTGAGCGATAATGCGTGGAGTATAATAGCCTAATGTGTGGTCGCACAGGTTTTCTTGAAACGATTGAAGAAATTTTTGGCCTATAGGTTTTCAGATAATTAAACGTCTCGGAATTTCTTCAACTCGTTGTAATCATTTATCTTTCGGTGGCAGTTTTCTGTGCCATTGATCTGGAATGATGGAATAGTGGAAGAATGGAATGTTGGGGATGAGAAGCAGAAAAAAATCATTTTCTAATTGTCTTCATTCCTCTTAACCCAATATTCCAGTATTCCAACATTCCAGCATTCCAATTGTGAGCGAAGCGAACTAAGTACTGTCTGAATGAAAACCCTGTTTTTTTCGGTCGGAAATCCGAAATCCGAAGCACGAAATCCGAAACAATAACCAAAATACGAATGCTCCAATGACAAAAACATCGAACTTCCAATGTGTTAGTTTAGGTCATTTTGTCATTTGATATTCGAATTTGTTTCGAATTTGCGGCTCACGCCTTGAAAACAGTACGGATTTCGATATTCGGATTTTGCCTGAACATGACTTTTCGTTCAGGCACTAACTACTCAACGACTTGACCAATTGCGAAGCGAAGCGGAGCTAAGTTTGCTATGACTCAGAACAAAAAAAGGATCCTCGTCGTCGATAGGAACTCAGCCGATATGCAAGAGATAGAGCGGCTATTGAAGGCGGACGGAGGGCATTTTATTGTTTACACCGCAGAGTCACACCTCCAAGCCATTGACACCATATATAGTGAGCCTCCG
>DAOURD010000173.1:0-4505 GCA_030625295.1 Desulfobacterales bacterium
AGGCACCCTAATTGTACGTCTCGGAATTTCTGCAAGCTGTTGATATTATAGCACTTTATTAGCTTGGCTGTGGTCCCGAGACAGGAATAATGGAATAATGGAATATTGGAATGATGTAGAAGATAAAAAGACCAAATTCCCCTGCCCGCTCGTGCCTCGCAGTGGCAGGCGGGTCTTAAACCCATTATTCCACCATTCCAGTATTCCAATTGTGAAAAATCCAGTATATCATGATTTCTCTCAACGTAAAAGGGGTATGCGGGGTCAGATGTATACAAAATGCATTCAGTCCCGTAGGGACGACAGACTTCAGCTTTCGATCGTCCCTACAGGACTTTTGTATTTGTGTTCAACTCATCCCGGCAATAAATTGCCGGGCTATTCTCAGATGTCCCTAACGGGACTCAGATGTTCCTAACCGGACAAATGACAATACTTCCCCCAACTCGCAAATGCGCCCATTCCATTGCTTGACACACAACTTGTAGTGTTCTATAGACCTGCCCCAACAAGCAAGGTCTACGATACACTTTAAGATGATTCTTTTGGGGTTCGCGATCATTTTGTCATCAAAGAAGCCCCGAAGCGAATCAACGCAGAATTCATCTGAACAGCTATGTGGCAGGGCTGGAGAAATTATCAGAAGCAGTTTCCGCTAAAAGGCTTTCCAAAAAGGTTTTTCAAGGGAAGCCTTTGCTTTTTCCCTTGCTTGCTGTTGTTAGTGATAGGGATCCAATGTTTCAAGGTTGATCTGTTGACGGATTGCTTTAACAGATCTCCAAGGATCGGGGGTCCTTTTGGAGGGGAGGCAGTTGAAGCTTTAGACGTGTTGATGAAAAAAGACCTCAGGAGGTTGATAGATCTTGAGGCCCTGTGCAACACCCCTGACGGTAAGATTGATATCAATTGTTCCGGCAGACTCTTTTCCATGGAAACCACCCTGGACCGGGGGCTTCAGAGTTATATGTTGAAAGTGATCCAGCGCTCCCAATCCCCTCTGATAGGGTTTGTAGCCATGGATCCTGCAACCGGACAAATCCTCTCCATGATCGACTCAAAAAAAGTCAATAGAGCAAAGAGTGTTTGCCTTAGCAGTCAATTCCCCGCGGCCAGCATCTTCAAGATCGTAAGTGCTGCTGCCGCCATCGACCACTGCAATATTTCCGGTGATACAGAATTGACCTACAATGGCTCGGCACATACCCTGTATAAAAATCAATTGACCGATCGAATCAATCGTTACACGAACAGCATCTCCCTGAAAACCTCTTTCGCCAAATCGATCAATCCGGTGTTTGGCAAACTCGGCATTTTTCGCCTGAAAAAGGACCTGATAGAAGAATATGCCAATCGGTTTGGATTCAATCAACCAATCGATTTTGAGTTCCCTATTGAGCCAAGTCGGATTTCAGTCGGTCACGATCCGTATCACTGGGCAGAACTAGCCTGCGGCTTTAATCGAGAAACGTTGATATCTCCCATTCATGGGGCAATGATGGCAGCTGTAATTGTCAATGAGGGAAAGCTGGTGGAACCCACGATTATTGGGTTTATAACTGACGACCAAAGAAATCCTGTTTATGTTGGGAGTACGAACATTATCAGACAGGTCATATCTCCGAAAGCGAGTCAAGAGATGAAGGAATTGATGGCAGCAACCATTTCCCGCGGGACCTGTAGCACCACATTCATCGGGTGCCGCCGCGACCCGATTTTGTCAAAGCTTGCTATCGGGGGAAAGACAGGTTCTATAAATGACAAGCGTGATGAATTGCACTATGATTGGTTTGTGGGTTTCTGTGCAGAAAAGGCCGGCACAAGAAAACTCGCCCTGGCAGTTTTAGTTGTTCACGATAAACTCCTCAGAGAGAAATCCCATAAGTTTGCCCGCCGTGCTATGAGGTATTATTTCAGAAAATCTCGTGGACAAGGGGCACAAAGGGGGTGAGATCCATGAAAGACAAAAATGGGTTGTATTATTATCCTTTTCCCCAAAACAAACGCGTCCACATGTATGTGCGTGAAGGCGATGGCACCATCTGGTTCAGACTCTGGAATGCCGATGACCCTGAGCTCTGGGAGAAACACGGCTGGGTGCCCTACGGCGCGATCAAACAAGCGGCTGCCATGTACGAGGGCAAAAACTTCCCCCCAAACCAGGCCTACGATATCGAACTGGCGAAGATGCTGCTTGAGGAGAACACAAGTGACTCGGAGGATATCCCGACCAAACCTACATGTAGACCCCGATAAGCCAGAACCTGGGTTGAGCGGTTCAACGTTCACGGTTCCCGGTTGAAGAGCCCTAACTGGCTGTTAGCAAAAGGATGACGCGTCAATAAAGAAAGTTCACCGTTCAAAGTTTATAGGTTCAAAGGTTGTCAACCCTGAACCGTGAACCCTGAACCCTTGTAAAGTAGACTATAACCTTTGAACCTTGAACCCTGAACCTGGAACCGATCACTTTAGGCAGAAGACAGGAGCGACTAACATATGAGGGGTGGTGCAGGAACAGTGTTGGCAGTTTTTTTCCTCATTTTTCTCCTCGCTTGTCTCTATGCTCTGAAGAGGAAACCGGGTGAAGCACAGGAAAGACAGTGGTGTCCGGAATGTAAGAAGTACGTCCTTGCTGCAAGACCTAAGACAAGCTCCACGGTAAATCTGCTGTTGTCAGTTCTTACTATGGGTTTGTGGCTTATTGTTTGGGCTTGCACAGCAGACCTTAGTACAAAGAAGCCACACCAATGCCCGGCCTGTGGCACAAGAACCCAAAAGATGGCTGATAGCGATTCCATTGAAAGGATTTGATGTGCGTCACACTCGGTATCCGGTTCTCCTGGGTCTTCTGCTGCTTCTTGCAGCATGCGTCCCAGAGGTCAAGCCGCCGGTTACAGCCCCACAGGCCCTGGTGAAGCTTCAGCCCCACCAGTTTCCTGATTTCTCGGACGATATGTCATATGGCTTTCTGAAGACTGCTATCGATCAGAGTCTTGACTATCTGAAGCGCCTCAATGCCTCAACGCCCTTTTGTTTTGGGCCGGACACGTTCACCGCCTCTCATCTTGCCAAATCAATGAAAGCATTTCACGAATTAATTGAACAAACCCCATCTGCTGACAAGCTCGGAAAAGCTATTGAGACCTCATTTTGGGTCTACAGGTCTCTTGGAAGTGATGGCCGCGGCAAGGTCTTGTTTACCGGATACTACGAACCAGTCCTTCAAGGAAGCCTGCACCCCTCACCGGATTATCCGTATCCTGTCTACAGAAAGCCTGAGGATTGGGTGAGTGTTAATCTGGGCCTGTTTAATCCCAAATATGCAGGTGAACGCATCATTGGCAGATATGTCAATCAAAGCGTAATACCTTGTTTTTCACGGGAAGATATAGACTCCAAGGGGCATCTTCGGCAGAAAGGATGTGAACTCCTTTGGGTCTCTGACCGAGTTGACCTTTTCTTTCTCCACATCCAGGGCTCCGGGCAGGTGCTGTTGGATGATGGCACTGTGTTGCACGTCAATTATGATTGCAGCAACGGACGGCCCTACCGGAGTATCGGCAGATTGCTCATCGATGAAGGGAGTATTTCTGAGAAGGAAATGTCCATGCAGCAGATACGTGCCTACCTGAGAAATCATCCCGAGGAGATGGCGCGCGTCTTCAATCACAACGAAAGCTACGTCTTTTTCAGGCTGGTTGATCAGGGCCCCATGGGCGCCATTGAGGTGCCTCTGACCCCTGGCCGTTCTGTGGCTACTGACCTACGCCTCTTCCCAAAGGGCGCACTCGCCTTTATCCAAACCGAGAAACCTTTAGTGGACGAAGATGGTACCATCCAGTCCTGGGAAACCTTTGGCAGGTTTGTCCTCAATCAAGATACTGGTGGAGCAATCCGAGGACCAGGACGGGCAGATCTCTTTTGGGGAAGTGGCCTGTATGCCGAGACCACAGCAGGTCACATGAAGCATCAGGGAACGCTTTATTTTCTTGTGCTGAAACAGGTTGGGGAAAAATGAGGTTAGGTAGTGTCTGAACGAAAACCCCTGGTCCCGAGCTGTCATTGCGAGGAGTGAGGAACGAACGACGAAGCAATCTCTTTATTTTCAGGAGATTGCGTCGGTCGTACCTCCCTCGCAATGACAGGAAAACTGTAAGTTAGCAGGGTTTTCGTTCAAGCACTAGATAGCAATTAACAAACAGGTAATGCACCCGAAGAATGTGGGAAGTACTTGAGACAGCAAAAAATGTAGCAAAAAAGAGCCGCCAGGTGCAGATTAACAAGCAAGCCTTAGGCCGTTTCTCACGGAAAGTGCTTGCAGATGAGATCCAAGTGCCGCGCTGGAACCGCCTCTACCACTTTAGTGGCAGTGACGAGGCCACGGTCTCCTACCTTCTTGTCCTGGACAGCCTCAACTTTTGCTTCTGGCCCGCACCAGGAAAGGTTAAGTGGGAAATCGAATACGAATCGAGAAAGCTTTCCGGCTATTATGCTCTGGCCGCCGCTCT
>DAOURD010000292.1:0-3430 GCA_030625295.1 Desulfobacterales bacterium
ATTGCGATACGAGACACTAGCATGTAAGCTGCATGCCCTACGTGGCGTTGGCAGGCGGGAAGGGGGACCCGCCCCCGCCTGCCACTCGCCTGCCAGCACATGTGTGGCACCCGCCGGCCCGCGCCTGGCCCAGGATACAACTTCAATCCTGGCATACGTGGCAATGGCGGGCAGGTGCCAACGCCTTGCTCGCAGGGAAGCTACAATGCCGGCATACACGGCAATGGCGGGCAGGTTTAGGGGGATTTTTAACGCCGGCAAGAAATCAGCAATGCTCCCGATTACAACTGGTTGTAGACTTTCGAGACGTTCTTTGCTTGCCCCTGTCCAACTTTTTTGGTCGAAGAGACTGCACTGTGATTTTTCTTGATTTTATTCCTTTCATCTACTATAGACGATGTCACTTTCAGAATTTGGCTCCGCTTCGCTCCCTACGGGCCAGGGGCCGCAATTGAAATAAACAACGACAAACTGCTAACAACGATCCACTGACATCACCGCATTTTGTGAGAGGGGGAGACCCATGGCCAGCGTTAACAAGGTAATTCTGATTGGCAACCTGGGAAGAGACCCGGAGGTTCGCTACACGCCCAGCGGAACGGCAGTAGCGAATTTCAGCCTCGCCACGACGGATAACTGGACCAACAAGGACGGCCAGAAGGAGTCACGCACAGAATGGCACCGTATCGTGGCATGGGGCCGATTGGGGGAGATCTGTGGAGAATATCTTTCAAAGGGTAGCCAGGTTTATATTGAGGGAAGCCTCCAGACAAACGAATGGGAAGACCAGGAAGGTAACAAGCGGAAAACCACAGAGATTAGGGCCTGGCGCATGCAAATGCTTGGATCCCGAGGTCAAGTGGAACCGCTCTCAAATGAGAGCTTTGGCCCCGAGCCCAAAACAGCATCGAGTGGGCCACCCAAAACAGAATCGAGCGGGCCACCCGCAACAGCATCCAGCGGGCCAACTGAGGACGACATCCCGTTCTAGCCCCTGTCCGGACTCCTCTGCTGCCCTAAGCTTTCTTCTCCTCTTCCAGCTTCTCCTCTTCCAGTCTGTTTGGTTCTTCGGGCGCAGGCTTTTCTTCCAACTCTCCAGAAGTGGCTTTCTTGAAGTTCTTGATCCCCTTTCCAATACCGCTTCCGATCTCAGGGAGCTTGCCCGCCCCGAAAATGATGAGAATAATAACCAGAATTATGATTAACTCCGGCATGCCGATTCCGAACATTTAACCTCCCCCTTTTTTTTCTATCCATCTTTCCATGATCTTTCCATAAGCCCTGTTAATCTCTGCTATCTTCCCCGTGGCCAGTTCCTGAATAACTGGGTCTGTGTCTGCAAATTTGTCAGGATGATACTTCCCAGCCAATGCCTGCCCCGAGTACCTTATGAAGCTTTGCCTTATCTTGCTCACCCATTTTGGAAGGAATTATCCAACATTTGACGGGTCGAGTCAAGCAGAATAACCTCCTTGCCTGAAAGGGAGGGTTGTGTTAAGAAGTTAATATGGCTAAATTCAAAGGCAATGCGCTGGCCGTCCTGATCGGGAGCCTTCCTATAGCCGACCATGAGCAGGCCATTGGCCTGGTATTCAAATATACACCGGAGATTCCCCTGTGGGTTCAGCTCCCAGCCTATCCGGAAGAGGGCATGATGGTCCAGTTTCTCCCTGGCATCCCGGGTGTTGTCCAAAACCAGGACCGCGTCTTCATTGATACCTCAAAATCAACGTTTGAGGACGACTTGCTCAAGTTCTATGAGGACTACCTTGCGATAACCGAAGGAGGCTCACCTCTGGATGGCACGCGATTTGTCCTTACCCCGGAGACCGCAAGAGGCTTCTTTACCCTCCTCGACGTGATGAAATCAGCCCCGCAGTTCCCTGTAGCTCTCAAAGGCCAGATTACCGGACCTGTGACTATGGCCACAGGGTTGACAGACCAGCATAAACGCGCCCTGTTCTATGATGACCGGCTCCTGGATGTGGTGGTCAAAACGCTTGCCATGAAGGCACGCTGGCAGGTGGAAAAACTGTCACAACAGGGTATTCCTGCCATCATTTTCATAGACGAACCAGGCCTGGCGGGCTTTGGCACTTCAGCCTTTATTAGCATATCGCGAGATGACGTATCCCGGGTTCTTTCAGAAGTTATTGACGCCGTACATCAGGCAGGAGGTCTTGCTGGGGTTCACGTGTGTGCAAATACGGATTGGTCGTTAATCCTGGATTCTGCAGCTGATATACTCAGCTTTGACGCTTACGGCTTCTTTGAACGTCTGGCTTTGTATGAAGCATCCCTCAAGACCTTTTTCGACCAGGGCCGAATCCTCGCATGGGGGATTGTCCCCACCTCAAGCAGCGAGGATATCGCCAGGGAAACAGCCTCAAGTTTGGTGGACAAATGGGAGTCGCAGGCGAGTCACCTGGAGACCCTGGGCATAGAACGGACAACGATCCTGGCACAGTCTCTGATTACACCGAGCTGCGGCACCGGCTCGCTCACCCCGGATGAAGCAATCAAGGTGCTTGAAATGACCCGTGAGGTGTCACAGACCTTGCGCTCTTGAGCTTAGTCATGAAAACACGCGTCCTTTTCACGTTCATAGCATTATTGTTTCTCATTTCTGGCTCTGCCAATGGCGTGTGTGCTTCACCGTTCAGGGAGCCATGGGGAGAGCATCCCGCCTGCCACTCCGCCGTAAGCGGAAGACCGGCAATCAACCCCCTTCGTTCCTTCGTCAAAGTCTACAGGAACTACATTTCGCCAATCGATGGTAAAACGTGTCCCATGTATCCGAGCTGTTCGAAATACAGCCTCCTTTGTTTTGAAAAACATGGGCTTTTCGTAGGATGGGTAATGACTTGTGATCGACTGCTCCACGAAGCAGATGAAATGCACAAGGCTCCCGTAATTTACGTAAACGGGGCGGAAAAGTTTCATGACCCATTAGAAAACAATGATTTCTGGTGGCATGATGAGCGCTAAGGTCGTAACAAAAAAACAAATCTATCACGAAAGCACGTACTGTTCTCAAGGCGCAAGCCGCAAACTACGAAGGCACGAAAAACAAAATATGATTTCGTGTTTTCCCTCTTTCGTGTTTTCGTGATTGTTTTTTATGATTTTCTGCCAGAAAAAACACGAATTTCATGACTTAGGCACTAGTGCCTGCATTGTAATGGCAGGATGGCTTGTGGCCATTCCATCCATCATAATCTTTCTCTTCCCTGTCTATTCTTTCGCACGCCCCGCTGTTCTCCTCGATCTCGATCGTCAATTTCAGTTTGCTGAACACTATTTTCAAAAAGGCGAGTACTATAGAGCGATCGGAGAATACGAACGGTTCATATTTTTTTTCCCGGAGGCCAGGCAGATTGAGCTTGCCAGGTACAGGATCGGGCTTGCCTATCTTAAAGGTGAGCGGTAT
>DAOURD010000064.1:0-6241 GCA_030625295.1 Desulfobacterales bacterium
GCTCAAGGCTGAAAGCTGAAAGCCAGAAATCCTTTTCTTGCTTTGAGCTTTGACCTTTCAGCTTTGAGCTTCTTATGGCCCGTTGACCGCCTAAACCGGCTAGACAGGCCAAACCGGCTAAACCGACGCTTGACAACCAAAGACGTTATGATATTTGCATTGTCAACATCTAGCGGGCTCAACGGGCCAACGGGCTCAACCGACCAGAGTTGACTGTTGGAGAATGCTATGGACTATAAGCAGACCCTAAACCTTCCCAGGACCGCCTTTCCCATGAAGGCCAAGCTCCCCCAGCGCGAACCCGAGGTTCTCAAGAAATGGGATACGATAGGTCTCTATGACCAGATCAGGGAATCGTCTAAGGGTAAGCCTCGGTTCGTCCTGCATGATGGGCCGCCTTATGCCAACGGGAACATCCATATTGGTACGGCCCTTAATAAAATCTTGAAAGACATAGTCATCCGATCCCGCCAGATGAACGGATTTGACGCGCCCTACGTGCCAGGTTGGGATTGTCACGGTCTTCCCATAGAACACCAGGTTGACCAGGAGCTTGGTGACAAAAAAAAGGTAATGAGCCGGATTGAGGTGCGAAGGCATTGTCGGGCCTATGCTGAGAAATACATCAAAGTCCAGAAAGAAGAGTTCAAAAGACTCGGCGTGCTGGGTGAGTGGGACAATCCTTATCTCACCATGAAAAAAGGTTACGTGGCTACGATCGTAAGAGAGTTTGGCAAATTTGCCCTTGATGGAAGCCTCTTTAAGAGTAAAAAGCCTATTTACTGGTGCAGCACGTGCAAGACCGCTCTGGCAGAAGCAGAAGTGGAATACCAGGTGCGCACGTCGCCATCCATCTACGTGAAGTTTCCCTTGCTTTCGGACATAAGCGGGGATTTTCCTCCCCTGAAGGGGAAGAAGCTTTACCTGGTCATATGGACCACAACCCCCTGGACGATTCCGGCCAACCTGGCTGTTGCCTTGCATCCTGCCTTTGAATATGTGGCAGTGGAGATTGGGCACGATGAGGTTTTCATCATGGCTCGAGCTCTTGTGGAAAGCACCATGGAGGCTTTAGAGATCAAGGATTATCAGATATTGGCACAAGTCGATCCTACGAGGCTTGAACACAAGCTTTACCGTCATCCCCTTTACGGACGTCAGTCTCTAATTATCCTGGCCCGGCACGTGACCCTGGACGCAGGAACCGGTTGTGTGCATACTGCCCCGGGTCACGGACGTGAAGATTATGAAGTAGGCCTGGATTACAACCTGGACATCTACTCCCCTGTAGACGATGATGGCCGCTTTGTAGACGATGTGGAATTCTTTGCGGGGATGTTTGTCTTTGATGCCAACAGCAAGGTTATGGCCAAACTTGCAGAACTTGGAACGCTCATTAGCAAAGGAAGCATAGAGCATACCTATCCCCATTGCTGGCGGTGCAAAGAGCCGGTGATTTTTCGGGCCACCGAACAGTGGTTTATCTCCATGGAAAAGGTGAGGCTGAGACAAAAGGCCCTGACGTGTATTGACCAGGTCACCTGGATTCCGGCCTGGGGTCGTGACCGCATCTATGGGATGATTGACAACCGCCCGGACTGGTGTATCTCACGGCAGCGGTCATGGGGCGTGCCTATAGTGGCCTTCTACTGTAAAGGATGCGGTAAATATCTCATCACCCGGGAAATCATTGATCATGTGGCCGGCCTTTTTGAACTCCACGGCGCTGATATCTGGTTTGAAGCGGACAATTCCGTTCTACTGCCTGAAGGAACAACGTGCCCTGAGTGTAAGGGGAAGACATTCGAGAAGGAAGAGGATATCTTGGACGTATGGTTCGATTCCGGCGTGAGCCACACGGCCGTGCTTGAAAGCAGGGATTATCTCAGCTGGCCTGCTGACATGTACTTAGAAGGGAGCGATCAGCACCGGGGATGGTTCCACAGCGCTCTTCTCACCGCAGCGGGCACCCGTGGCAAGGCCCCTTACGAAAGCGTGCTGACCCATGGTTTCGTAGTGGATGGCAAGGGCGAAAAGATGTCCAAATCCAAGGGGAATGTGATTGCGCCAAGTGAAATCATCAACCGATACGGTGGTGAGATCCTGCGACTGTGGGTTGCAGCTTCGGATTATCAGGACGATATACGAATCTCGGAAAAGATCCTCAAACAACTCACGGAGGCCTACCGCCGAATTCGGAATACAAGCCGCTTCATACTTGGGAATCTGGGTGATTTTGATCCTGAAGTAGACGCCATACCTTACGGAAACATGCAGGAAATCGATCGTTTTGCCCTTTACCGTCTTCAGGGGTTGGTCAGGCGAGCCAGAACCGCCTATAAGGCTTTTGAGTTTCACGCGGTTTATCACGACTTGTACAATTATTGTACCCTGGACCTGGGCGCGTTTTACTTGGACGTTCTCAAGGACAGGCTCTATACCTCGCCTGCAAGGTCAACTCTTAGACGTTCAGCTCAGACTGCGCTTAACACTATACTCGATAACCTGGTGCGCCTTATGGCTCCCATTCTGGTCTTTACGGCTGAGGAGCTATGGGCTCACACGCACGGCAGTGATGTTAGGCCAGCCAGTGTGCACCTGACTCAATTGCCGGAAGTAAACGAGGACTTTTTGGATAACAAATTGGCCGAAAGGTGGGAATCTATCCTTCTGCTCAGGGGGGAGGTTAGCAAGGCCCTTGAAGAGGCCAGGGCCCAGAAAATCATTGGCCACGCTCTGGATGCAGCAGTGACTCTATCCATACCAGAGGAACTCAGCGCAGTGGTGAAGCCGAATGCCGACGAACTGCGCACGGTCTTCATTGTTTCCAGGGTAAATATTTCGACCAAAGAAGGACTTCCCGCCCGCCTCGCAAGCGAGAGCGTTGCGGGCAGGTCTGATGCGTACCAGAGCACCAGGATTCCAGGGCTTGCTATTCGCATCGATCCTGCACCTGGCGAAAAATGCGAGCGCTGCTGGATACATGATCCTTCGGTTGGTGTTGACGCGATACACAAGACGATTTGTGCCCGATGTGTGAAAGTGCTACGCAATATTGATGATTGATGATTGATGATTGAATATTGTTTTCAATCGCCAATCTCGTCTGCGTGCTCGTTGCTCGTGAATCGTGTACTCGGTATCTGGTATCCGGCATCTGGCATCTGGCATCAGTCGTCAATATTCAATATTCAATCTCCTCTACATGCTCTATGGTGAACTATTACAGAAAATATATGACCTTTCTACTAATTGGTGTGGCCATTATCCTAATTGATCAGGTAACCAAGGGGCTTGTCACGCAAAGGTTTTTGCTTCATGAAAGCCTGGAGGTCATCCCGGGATTCTTTGACCTGACTTATGTTCGAAATACGGGTGGTGCTTTCGGAGTGCTTGCAGGGGAGGCATCCCGGTTGCGAACCGGATTGTTTCTCGCGATCTCCTTCGTGGCCCTTGGAATCATTTTCTACCTCTATACGAGACTTCCTCCCGGCAAACCATGGCTGGATGCCGGTCTTGCCATAACCTTCGGAGGGGCACTGGGCAATCTCATCGACCGTCTCCGTTTCGGAGAGGTCGTTGATTTCCTCGATTTTCACATTGGGACCTTACACTGGCCTGCCTTCAACGTGGCTGACAGTGCCATCTCCGTGGGCGTAGGGATATTCTGTTTTTACTTCGTCTTTAAGAAAATATGAGCTGGTACTCCAACACTCCATCCCTCCAGACAGAACTGGAATGATGGAATACTGGAATGATGGAACAATGGGTTCCGGGAAAATGGGATAGTGGTTTATTGGTGATATTCCTCTTAACAGGAAAGTTATTAAATGAGAAACTTCCTTCTGAAATCAACATTCCAATATTCCACCATTCCATTATTCCATCATTCCATGTGCGAGGCAAAAGCTCACGCTTCAACAACTTTCTATAATTTCAATAAGTTGTAGAAATTCCGAAACGTTTAAGTTATGTATCCTGTCTTGTTCCGCATAGGCCCCTTTACCCTGCACACGTACGGCGTTTTCATAGCCATGGCCTTCCTGTCAGCCATTGCTCTTGCCCTTCGGGAGGCCCGAAGAGAGGGCGAAGATGCTAATAAGATCCTGGACCTGTGTTTCTATATGCTGGTTGCAGCCATAGTCGGCTCCCGGATATTATATGTCCTGATCAACTGGTCTGCCTTCAGGCATGATCCTTTCGAGATTGTTCGTATATGGCACGGCGGGCTGGTGTTTTATGGCGGATTCATCGGCGCCCTGTTAACAGCGCTCTGGTACATGAGAAGAAAAGGCCTTCCCCTTCTAAAAACTGCGGATATTATGGCCCCTTCCATAGCATTTGGACTCTTTGTGGGCCGGATTGGTTGTTTTTTTGCCGGATGTTGCTATGGCAAGACTTGCGATCTGCCGTGGGCTGTGATCTTTACACATCCCGAGTCTTTGGCGCCCAAAGGCGTGCCCCTTCATCCTACCCAGCTCTATTCCTCCCTCAACGGCCTTTTTATCTTTTTCGTGCTTGTGGGGATCAGGCGCATCAAAGGGTTTGAGGGCCAGATATTCTGGACCTATGTCCTGCTCTATGGTGTCACGCGCTCTATCATAGAGCACTTTCGCGGGGATGAGCGGGGCATGTTTGTTGAGGGCATGTTTTCTACTTCTCAACTTATTGGGCTAATCATGGCAGTAATCGCAATAGCCATGATGATCATGTTGAGGCGGCGGAAGGGGCCTACGGCCCACCTTTAGCGAATGGCTAATAGCTAAAGGTAAAAGGCACTTTTCTCAGGCATCTTAAAAGGCTTACGCCTAAACTCCTATTGTTGTATCTTCTGGGGTTAATTCGTCCGTCTCAGGCGGATTCAATAGCCGAAATCCAAAATTTTTTTGTTAAAAGCTATATATAGGGGTAAAATCCTTAAATAACCAATGAACGTGGAGAAGTGAGCTAAAGTTGAGGACTTCAAGAAACTTTTTTAAAATTGTTCTTATTCCTTTAACTTTAGTTCACTTTAGTTCACTTTAGTTCACTTTAGGCACTCCGTTGTTGACCAACGACCACTGACAAATGACAAAAGAGATTAGTTATAAGGATCTATCCAAACTCTTAGTTGAGATCAGAAAAGGCGGGGTTGTCCCGGTTTATCTTTTTTACGGGGATGAATTCCTTTACAAATCCGCCTTCAAGTCCCTTCTGGATGTGCTCGTTTTGCCCAATCATCAAGGCCTCAACTACGAAGCAATAGATGGTACAAGCGAAAACATCTACGAGATCATTGAACGCCTGAATACATTTCCGATGATTCCATCCGCCAAGGTGATTGCGGTTCATGGTACAAAAATATTCTACTCTGCCGTAGCTGCTGATGATCTCCTCCATAAATCAAAAGAGGCATTTGAAAGACAAGACCTCAAAGAATCTGCTCGCTATCTCCTCCACATGCTAAGTGTGGCTGGCATATCACTCGATGATGTTAAGGACGGAAACTGGAACCGAGCTTCGGACAAGAAGCTGATGGAGAGCATAAACAAACATGCTGCCGAGGCATGGCTGGATCAGGTCATCGCCTATTGCGTGCAGGAGAAAATGACAGTGCCGGTCCATCAGGATGACGCTGAGGTGTTGAGCGATGCGATCCTTGGAGGATATCCGAAGACAAACCATTTGGTCCTCACAACTGATTTTGTTGACAAGCGCAGGAAGCTGTACAAAACAATCAATAAAGTGGGCGTAGCCATTGACTGCTCTGTGCCAAAAGGTGACAGGGCAGCAGACAAGCGCCAGCAGCAAGAGGCCTTGAAAGCTCACGTGAAAGAGACCTTAAGCAAGGCCGGAAAAAACATGGCACCTGGTGGGTTCGAGGCACTGTATGAAAAAATCGGCCCCGACATGCGCAGCTTCCGGAATGAGCTGGAGAAGTTGATCGCCTTTGTGGGGAACCGGAAGGAAATTTTACCTTCAGACGTTGAAAGAGTCTCAAAGAGAACCAGGCAGGACCCTATCTATGAGATGACCAATGCCATTGCTGAAAGGGACACAATCAGGGCCCTATTTTTTCTGAACAGCCTTTTGAAGAACAACTTTGTCCCGCTTCAGGTGCTTGCAGCTCTAACCAACCAGATGAGGAAGTTGATCCTGGCCAAAGATTTCATTCATGGCAGGCATGGCGGCGGCTGGAGGCAGGATCTAAGCTACGCGGCTTTCCAGAAAATCATATTGCCGGAGCTTGAAAAGCGCGAAC
>DAOURD010000204.1:0-4252 GCA_030625295.1 Desulfobacterales bacterium
AAGGCTCGGCCTGGCAGGCTCCCGGCCCGCAAGTTCTTCTTCACTAACCTTAAGCTCCAGAAAGCCTTTCTCTGCATCGACCCTGATGATGTCGCCATCCAGTACCTTTGCCAGCAGGCCGTTGGCAAAGGCCTCCGGCGTCACGTGGATTGCAGAGGGTACCTTGCCTGAAGCGCCTGACATCCGGCCGTCTGTCACAAGGGCAACATTGAACCCGCGATCGATCAATATGGAAAGAAACGGGATCAGCTTATGGAGCTCCGGCATGCCGTCGGCCCTGGGTCCCTCAAAACGCACAACCACTACGCAGTCCCTGTCAAGCTTGCCGGTACCGAACGCCTCGCTCACACCATACTGACTGTCAAAGACCACGGCCGGGGCCTCAACTACTGTATACCGGTCGTTAGCCAAGGCGGAAGTCTTCATGACTGCCCGGCCCAGATTGCCCGAAAGGACCTCTATGCCACCAGTAGGCGAAAACGGTGAAGCAATGCCGGCAATGACCTCTTTGTCGGAAGATGTCTCCGGGCCTTTACGCCAGACCAGTCCGCCATCTTTCAGATAAGGGGTCTCAGTATAGGGAGCCAGCCCTTGGCCGCATACGGTAAGCACATCATCATGGAGAAAGCCCCCTTTCAGGAGCTCATTTATCAGCACGGCCATGCCCCCGGCCTGCTGGAAGCTGTTGATATCCTCGGGTCCGCTTGGATAGATCCTGACAATCAATGGCACCACGTCGGACAATTGAGAAAAATCGTCCCAGTTGATCCGCAGTCCCGCTGCCCTGGCTACAGCCACAAGGTGCAGGGTCTGGTTTGTCGAACCGCTGGTGGTCAGTAAGGCGACAATGGCATTAACGATCGACTTTTCATTGATGACATGACCAATGGGCGTATAGTTGTCTCCAAGATCGGTCAGATTTACCACCTGCCTGGCAGCGGCCCTGGTCAGCTCATCCCGCAATGGCGTGCCTGGATTGACAAAGGAGGCACCCGGCAGATGGAGCCCCATCATTTCCACGAGCAATTGGTTGCTGTTGGCCGTGCCATAAAACGTACACGTACCTGCCGAATGATACGCCTTTTCCTCGGTTGCCAGCATTTCATCAGAGCTGATCTTCCCCTGGGAGAAAAGCTCCCGGGCATGGGCCTTCTCCTTATTGGGAATGCCGGAAGGCATGGGGCCTGCCGGCACAAACACGGCCGGCAGGTGACCGAAGCTCAAGGCCCCCATCAGAAGGCCGGGCACGATCTTGTCGCAAACCCCAAGCATAAGCGCACCGTCAAACATGTTGTGGGAAAGCCCGACTGCCGTGGACATGGCAATCACATCCCGGCTCATAAGGCTCAGCTCCATGCCGGCCCGGCCCTGGGTGACGCCGTCACACATGGCGGGCACTCCGCCTGCGAACTGGGCCACGCCCCCGGCCCCGGCAACTTCTTCTTTGATGATTTCCGGAACCCGATAGTAGGGCTCATGGGCCGACAGCATATCGCTATAAGAAGAGATGATGCCGATATCCGGTTTGTCATGCGCGTTCAGCGTTACCTTGCAGGCATGATCACAGGCCGCGAGAGCATGGGCAAGGTTGGCGAAATCAAGTTCCGCGCGGTGGGGACCCTGTTGCCGCGCTTGCTCAATCCGGTCAAGATAGGCCTGGCGAAACGGCCGGCTGCGTTCGGTGATAAGTTTGGTAACCTTTTCAACAATGCTGTTCATACTCGCCTCCTATTCCGCTGCCCAGTATACGTCAACCGGCACCAGGTCCTGTCCGAACACGGCCCGGACCGGCATCTCTTCAATTGAATCACCTGCCAGGGCCCTCTCATACACCTCGCGTTTCTCCTTGCCGGCCAGGTGGAAACAGATTCTGCGGGAATGGAGCAGGGCGGGCAGTGTAAGTGTCATCCGTTCATGTGGCGCAGTCACCGGTGTCATGGCGACACAGAGCTTCCCGGAATTCATTTCAAGGGCCTCACCCAGGCGCTCGGCGCCGGGAAACAGTGAGGCCGTATGGCCGTCCTGCCCCATTCCCAGAATTACAAAATCAAACGGCAAGGGGAGTCTGGCCAGCGCTTCCCCGCATTCTCTTTCACCAGCCATTGCGGATTCATGGCTGTTCTTCAAGCCCCGGAAATGAGCGGCCTTTGCCTGGCCGCGCAGCAGGTGTTCACGGACCAGGGCCTCATTGCTGGCCCTGTCACTCACCTCAACCCAGCGCTCATCCGCCAGGGTGATAAAGACCCTGTCCCACTCTATGGATATCTCCGCCAGGGCGGCAAAGAGCGGCACAGGCGTGCTCCCTCCGGAAACAACAAGGCTGGCCGTCCCCCTTGCCTCAATTGCTTCCGGCAGGGCTGCACATATCCGCTGCGAGAGCTCCCGGCAGAGGGTCTGCTGGTCGGCAAACTCATGAAATCTTGGAATGATTTTCATCTTGAGCTTACTCATACCAGAAACGGCCGTCCTTGGTGATTAAGGCAATAGATGCTACCGGTCCCCAGGTTCCTGCCGGATAGGTTGTGAGGGGCTCACCACTCATCTCCCACGCATCCTGGATGGAATCAATCCATTTCCAGGCCTGCTCAACCTCATCACGGTGGATGAACAGGGCCTGGTTGCCCTTCAGGATATTCAGCAGCAGCCGTTCGTAGGCGTCGGCAATCCGCTCCTTTGTGAATGCATCTGAAAAGCTCAGGTCCAGCTTTGTCTCATGCAGCCGGAAAGACCGCTCAACACCGGGCACCTTGTTTAACATAAGCACATCAATGCCTTCATCCGGCTGCAACCGGATGATCAGCTTGTTGGTCGGCAGCCGTTTGTAGCTTTCCTCAAAGATATTGTGTGGGAGCTGTTTGAAGCAGATCACCACCTCAGTGCGTTTGCAGGCCATTCTCTTTCCTGTGCGCAAGTAAAAGGGAACGCCGGCCCAGCGCCAGTTATCAATATCGGCCCGCAGTGCTACAAAGGTCTCGGTGGAGCTTTCCGTACGGGCGTCATCTTCCTGCAGATAGCCGGGTACGGTCCCTCCTTTCAGGAAGCCCTCGCCATACTGGCCGCGCACGGTTTTTTCACCCACACTATCAATGGTAATGGGCCGCAATGCCTTTAAAACCCGTAGCTTTTCACTGCGGACGTTCTCTGCGTTCAGCCTGGCCGAAGGCTCCATGGCGACAAGGGAGAGGATCTGTAACAGGTGGTTCTGCACCATGTCCCGCAGTTGACCGGATTTGTCGAAATACCCCCAGCGGCCTTCAATCCCCACCTCTTCTGCAACCGTAATCTGAACATGGTCAATCGTTGTCCGGTCCCAATTATTGGCAAAGAGCGAGTTGGCAAAACGCAGCACTACCAGGTTCAGGACCGTTTCCTTGCCGAGGTAATGGTCAATGCGGTAGATCTGTTCTTCTGAAAAATACCTTCCGACCTCATTATTAATTACAATGGAGGAGGCCAGGTCATGGCCAATCGGTTTTTCCAGGACAACCCTGCTCTCAGGCGCAACCAGGCCGGACTCGTGCAATCCCTCGCAAATGGCACCGTAAATTGCCGGCGGCACGGCAAAATAGTTCACCATGACCCGCTGCTCCTGGTCGATTATGTCTTTGAACCGGGCATAATCAGCACTTGCCGTCATATCCACTTGCCGGTAGTTCAGGCGCTGAGACAGACGCGACCATACCACATCGCTAATATCCTCTTTCAGGAATGTCTTCAGGCTATCCCTGACTACATCCACATATTCTTCGTCGCTCTTTTCATGTCTTGCCACACCGATGATTCTCGTATCAGGGTGAATCAGCTCCGCCTTTTCAAGCTGATACAGGCATGGCAGGAGTTTCCGACGCGCCAGATCGCCCAGTGTGCCAAACAGCACCAAATCACACGGTTTTTCCGTCTGCTTGCTGTTCATATTCACTCCTTTTTTCACTTTTTTGCTGCAAGGTCCAAAAGCTCTATGCGGGTATTTACCTCAGGATGCTTAATCGATGGTCTTTCGGTCATGAGCACCAGGTTTCCCTCTACCCCGTGAGATCGCAGCCAGTCCCGGGCATATTGCTTCCAGTTCTCCGGATAATCAGGCTCGTGTACCGGGTAGACCCCATAGGAAAACTGGAGCTGCTGACAGGTTGTTTCCTGTGAGCTGATGGCGGCTATCCATACCGGAAGCCTCGAGCGCGTGACGTCTCTTGCCGATGCACCGCTGTAAGTTGGGGCCATCACCACGGCCAGAGAAAAGCGCTTCAATATA
>DAOURD010000149.1:0-4873 GCA_030625295.1 Desulfobacterales bacterium
GAGGCTGATGACTTATTACTGCAAGCTGAGCTTGGCGCCAAGGCTATTGGCAAAAAGGATTTGCATTATAATTGACGTCTCGGAAATTCTACAACTTATTGAAAATATAGGAGGTTTCCGAGGCCTGGGTTTTTGCCTCGCACATGGAATAATGGAATGTTGGAATGATGGAATGTTGGGGATAACAAACCGAAAAGAATCATTTTTCTGATTGTCTTCATTCCGCTTAACCCAATATGAGCGCAAGCTTCACTACGTGTCCAGCATTCCAGCATTCCAGCATTCCAGCATTCCAATTGTGAGCGGAGCGAATTAAGTTCTTTTTGGACAGAATATATTTTGGCAAGACAAACAGGGACATCTTTACTCTCCGGCCTTATAAGAAGGGCTTTTCTGTATATAGCCACAGCCTCCGAGTAATTCTTGTCCAAAAACAGCATATCACCCAACCGCGAGGCTATGTCATAATCCTCCGGGATATGTTTGTGGCCTCTTTGCAGTATATCAAGGGCCTGCTCGTTCTCTCCCAGTTTGTAATAGGCCATTGATAGAGAGAGATGGTGCCTGGGCTCATCCGGCTCTATGGATATGAGCTTCTCATAGAAAGGAATCGCCTTTGAATAGTCCCATGAATTTTTATACAATCGGGCGAGGATCCTGATCGTTTCCGAATCATCGGGATCCAAACGATGGACTTGCAGAAACTTTTGTGTGGCCATGGAAGTCTCATTCAGAGCGTGATAGCACCCTGCCTGAAATCTAATAGCGTCTATATCTGTCACATCTTTCGCCAATACGCGGTCGAAAACGCCGATACACTCCTTATACTTTTTTTCTTTATAGAGAAGCCGGCCCAGATTCTGCAAAGCGGGCATATATTGGGGGTCCAGTTCAAGGGTGTCCCTGTACGCATCCTTCGATTTTGTGGTCTGTCCCAACATGTAATAGGTATTTCCCAGGAGATAATAGACATCAGGCTCCTTTGCGGCCGAAACAGCCTTTTCAAGAGCTTCCCGGGCCTCTATGTATCTCCTTTGCCGGTACAGACTAATTCCTTCATTGATGAGGTCGCCGATATCATTTTCCGCCCTGGCATTAGGAAGAAAAAGACCTACGAGCGCGCTTATCAACAGCACTCTGGCCAAATGCTTTCTCATATTAGCTTTCATAGTCAGAAATCTGGAGACTCTTAATCTCGAACTTTTCCGCCTCACAAAATCCCCCTACCCGCCCGCCTCGCCTGAGCGAGAGCGATGGCGGGCAGGAATCCCCCTTTAGAAAAGGGGGACTTTGAGTTGTATCCCCTTTAGAAAAGGGGGACTTTCAGTCCCGCCTGCCATTGCAAGGCACGAGCGGGCAGGTGTTTCCCCCCCTTGGTAAAGGGGGGATTTTCGGTGATGATTTAGACTCCGTTCAAATGCTGGGTGGGCCTTCCTGCCTGCTGAACAGGCAAGGAGGCCGCCCAATGGGAGGAACCTGGTCTAAAAAGTATATTTTGCGCCCACCATTGCCATAAACGGTGGGTTGTAAGTAGTATAGTACTCCTTATATTTTTCTCCGGTTAGATTATCCAAGCTCAGAAAGAGTTCCATCCCTTCTAATATTTCACGGGAGAGCTTCATATCCAGCACCTGATATGCCTCAAGTTTCTTTTTGTCGGTGTTTTCAAAGTCTCCAAAACGGGACCCCACATCAGTTATATAGAGACTTAAGGTGAATAAATCAGGGTTGTCATAAGTAAAGCCGATCTTGGTCATATGACGAGGCGTATAGGAAAGGTCGTTCCCTTCAACTTCTGGTTTTGCTTCATATTCCTTTATCTCCGATACATTGTAGGTGTGGTTTACAAAGGCGGACCATCGACTGTTAAAGATAACTTCCAGGCTGGCCTCTGCTCCGTGTATGTCAATTTTTCCCATGTTTACCTTTTGGATCACAGCCATTCCCGGATCAGGGGTGAAGTATGAAGGCACTTCTCCCGGATCTAGAGTCTTATCCCCGAGGAAATCCTCGAACTGACTCTGGTAAAATGTAAAGCTGAGGCTGAGGTTTTCATTCGGTTTTGTGTCAAAACCAAGATCGTAAGACCACGTCATTTCCTCCGCTTTAAGTTCGGGATTAGCCAGGTCAAACCTTGTTGCGCCATGGGGTCCGGATTTGTAAAGGTAATAGAGCGAAGGCACCTTGAATCCTGTCCCATACGATGCCCTGAGCTTCGTATCATCGGTAAGCTTGTACACAACCCCTGCCCTCGGAGACCAATTATCCTCAGTCTCATCTGGATATTTGATGCTCCTAACAGTAGCAGTAGTGTCGTCATAAAAATCACCGTCACGGTTTTTCCAGTAGTCGTAACGCACCCCTGCGCTCAAAACGAGTTTGTCACCTATCAGCCATTCATCATTTACAAAGAAAGAATAGAGATCCTGTTTTCCGCTGAAATTTCTGTCTCCTGTTTCATACGTGTATTCGGAATCGCATTCCCCCCATTTAAGGTCACTTCCAACAGTCAGGCGATGGCTGCCCAGCTCACCGCTCACCTGCATAATCAAGCCCCATTCTTCCTTGGGAATATCTGAGTCATAGTAAAACTTATCATACCTTTCTGTTGTCTTGTTGTATTTACGCGCCTTGGTCTCAGAGTCATAGTCAAAGTAGAAAGATTTTATACTGAAATCAGTTTTCCCTATGGGAAGATTGTAACATAGCATAAAGTTATTGTTCTCAGCCTCCCCGTCGTACTGGCTAGTAGTGGCGGATAGTGAGTCCTCGATAAAATACTCATAGTCGAGTTTCAGAAGGGATTCTCCCAGTCGTATATCACCCCCCACCGATACATTGGTGAGTTCGTTTTCGGGCGTTTCGTAATAGTCCTTCCATTTATCACCTTCATAGTATTCATAACCATCCGTTCTTTTATGCCCCACCGAGCTTCTAAATCCAAATCTGTCGGTTGCACCGCTTATATTTGCGTTACCGATATAAGTATCATCTTTGCCGGCTTCGAAGCTCACGCTTCCTGTGATTTTTTTCCTTGCCGGGCGGGTGATAATGTTTATGACACCGCCCATCGCATACGAACCATAAAGAGCGGATGACGCCCCTCTCACAATCTCTATCTTCTCTATATCCTCCACCGACATGACACCCCAGAAATTCACCGAACCTATGTAGGTCGTATTCAGCGGAATGCCGTCCTTCAGTACCAGCACACGGGAGGAATCTCCGGTACCCCTCATATAGAGTGTGGTATGACTTCCTGTGTTGGAAAGACCCTTGCCGCGTCTGATTTGCACCCCTGCCGCCTTGTTCAGCACATCGTCTACGGTCTTAACGTGCATCTTTTCTATATCGTCTTTTGTTATCACAGTGACACTCACGGGCAGATTCTCGACTGGCGTCTCTGTCCTGGTAGCAGTGACCACTGTTTTCTCCAGTTCTATTGCCGACGGTGCAGCGCCTTTCTCCTGCGCCTGTGCGATAGAGGAAAAGGCAAAAATCAATATAAATAAGCATGTTATCGTTTTTAACTGTTTCATCGTGCGTTCTCCTCCCTATCATGTAAGAATGTAAGAATTGACAATGACCCTCAGTTCTGATAGAAAAAAGAACTGAGGGGCGGCCCGGCCATAAATTCAGCCAGGCCTGCTTCCCAGGGGAAAGGCGGTCTCACTCTTTGCCGGATGGAAGCCGCCTTTCCCTGCACCAATTCAACTATAGTTTTTTATCACCTCCTCCCGCTCGAGTATTTTGAAAGTGAAGCTATCTGCTTTAGCAACTCCTTTGCTCTCTTTCGCTGCTTGGGAAAGTGAGCGGCCCTTTGAAATGCTGTCCTGGCCGCATCCTTTTTATCCATTTGTAAGGCGCAATAGCCCATCATCAGATGTGCCCTGCCATTTTTGGGATCGAGGCGAGCGCTTTGAGCAAAGGCATCGTAGGCTTTGTCGAAATTCTCTTCTTCGTAGAGCACCTGGCCCATCATAAACCAGAGCTTGGATGTTGCTTTTTTCTCCAATGCCCGGTTCAATGCATGTATGGCCTTATCGGGTTTGTGAGCGCCGATATAGGCCGAGGCCAGTTTCTCAAAAATAGCCGGGTTATTGCCCGAGGTTAGGGCCTTTTCATAATACGCTGCCGCCCTCATGGGCACTCCAACAGCATTATAGAGATCCCCGAGGAGCATGATGTCCTGCTTTTTTAGGGAGGTTAAATAGGAATGCACTGTGAGTGCCGCGACAGCCGGTTTGTAATCGCTTTGCTGTAAATGGAACTGTGCCAGAATCTTCCACCACCGTGGGTCGCTTCCGTTCCTATCAAGCAGTCTGTGGATTACTTTGAATGCCTTTTCTTTGAGCTGAAGGTCCATGCATACTTTTAACAAAGCTTCAAGCCATTCGGTTTTTGGCGGTCCTGCTTCACCTGACGAGAGATACTCTAAATGCGGCAGGGCTTTTTTGTTCTTTTCTGCCATGATAAAGGAAACGGCCGCATAGTAGAGGTGGGAAGGGTCCTTTTTCTCATTGAGTTCATAGGCTTTCAACAGACAATCTCCGGCTTCATCATACTGCTTCAGGTCAAAGTAAATCTTGCCCATATTTTGCCATGCGGCAGCAAAGGCTGGATATAAGTTGGCAGCAGCACTGTAATGAGGCAGTGCTTCTTTGTTTTTGCCGGCCATGGCAAGGACGTTGGCTATGGTGAATTCCACAAGGTAGTGGGGTTTTTGGGGGTTCTTCTCGATGAATTTCTTAAGGTATTCTTCCGCTTTTAAGTAGTCCTTTTTCTCCATCGATTGCTGGGCCTCATAAACAACTTTTTGAACTGCCGGCGTTAGTTTTGGGGCTTCACTTTCGGCCCACGCAGGGCAGATAAT
>DAOURD010000361.1:0-2801 GCA_030625295.1 Desulfobacterales bacterium
CAAGAAGTTAGATTGTCTGTCAACTATTTTGCCCGATTAGATTGATTCGGAACTTCGTGCCTCGCAATGAGATTATGGATGCCACTTTGTCATTGAGAGCGTAGCTAAGCAATCTCGTATGTTTTTGGGTACATAAATTTACGGTACGAGACACTAGGTATTCCTTTTCTGCGAAAGGAGACTATAGGATACAAGGTGCTTGTATGTCAATTTTCCATTTTGGATTGGGTCCCGGTGAACTAGGCTTCGCCCGGAGGAATAAGCGACACATTCCACCCCGGTACGATCCCGCCTCGGCGGGACCTACCGGATTTGTTTCCACAATATCCTTCTGAGTCACTTCCTTATTCAAGAGATGATTGATACTTCACGAATCTGGATTACCGGATGTTTTCTGTAAAGGCTTGATGAGCTTCTTCCTGGAATAGGTGTGCGCTGTGAGCGTATCGGGGTGAGAAGTGGAACAGCGTAAATTGCTTGACGTCTGCTTTTCTGGCGAGGGTGCCTGCTTGTTTTGCGGTCAGGTGATATTTGTTGCGTGCGATTTCCAGTTCTGCGTCAAGAAATGCAGCCTCGATGAAAAGGTGGTCGGCATTCCGGGCAAAATCAATGATCTTTTCGGCGTTTTCAGGGCTAAAGAGAACATCAACAATATAGGTAATCTTCTGTCCCGGTGAAATACAGGCGATTTGGTTTGCAAGGTCACCAAGACGGAAGGTGAGTTTGCGCTCCTTTCCGTCCTCTTTCCAGACTACCTGAAAATTCTCTTCCAGGTCATGCTCTTCATATAATGCCTCCTTGAACCGTCTCAGCCATGGGCCCACCGGTATCTTGAGCCTCTTCAGGCTGTCCTTCATGATATTAACATGAAACCGTTCCTTGAGGGTAAAGCCCAGGCAAGGGATCTTATGATCCAGGTGGATGGCATGGACTGAAAAGGCCGGTTCTGCGAGGAGAGTACCGTCAAAAGGGGCCTCCTCTGGTGCCCGGTTTGACTTAAACCCCTTCTTGCAGTCATAGATCCGGCTTATGGTATAAGTCGGATGCACCTCAGTAGCCTTCAGGAAAAAACCATGGCTGTAGTTTTCAACCAGGTTCCAGGTGTAGCTTGCCAGCTTCCCCTCAATATTTTGAAGAAAGTTGGGTGGGCCAAAGACGTGGAAGGCTTTTTGTCGTCCCAGGAAAATGCGCAGCAGGGCATCAAAACCTGCAAAATGGTCCATGTGGGTATGGGTTACGAATCCATGGGTAAGTTTCAAGATTTCTTTTGCGGACAGGCGGTGCAGGTCTCCCATGTCAAAGAGGAGGGCGCGCTTTTCAAAGAAAAATGGTACGAAGAGGGCAGGGTCCTCAAAAGGGCCGTTAACCAGCCTGGGATGAAAGGAGGGCCTCATCAGAGGATGAATCTGGCAATCTGGCCGTTAATGCAGTCATAGATCTCTTCATCAGAACCATAAATATCTTCAACGCTTCTGTGGTTGATCAACTGTTCTACGACGAATGCTGTTAGATAGAGACTTACGAGGTGCGGCCGTGGAACAAGGTTTCTGAATGGGGCAATTTGGTAATCGATATCAAATTCATCTGAACGGGTCAGTTTTTCAAGTGAGGCTGCGATCTGGTTCTGAATATCCGTTTTACTGGTCGTTTGGATCAGTTTTTCCTCTATGAGCTTCATGGCCAGGGCATTGCTAAGGGGCTCCAAGACATTTTTCACTTGTTGGATAGCGAGCTGGCGGGCCCGTTCCTTAGAAGTTTCAATCCTCGAGAGGATCCTTGACTCGCCTCTGCCTGGACGAAATACTTTTGCCATTGCAAGTGGCCTTCAAACCGGTGGTTTTTTGGAAATTACCTGATATGATTCGGATGATATGTGCATGAAGACTACGACAGGTCTTATTAAATTACAACAGAAAAATGCACCCTTCAGGCTCAAAAAAGTCGGCAACCAAATTAACTCATTGCAAACAGAGGAGCTTTGTGCCTAACCCGGATAGACCGGAAATCCGACACGAAGTGTAATGTTTTCAAGCCGTCAGGCGCAACCTTTAATACTTTGATTTCGGAAAAGATACCATTTTACCTCTGTTGGACGTGTGTTATCCATAATTGCTCATGTTAAAAGCCCCCCTACCCCCCTTTACAAAAGGGGGGAATTGAGTTGTATGCAAATGGCCCTCTGGGAATTTTTGAAAGTCCCCCTTTTTTAAAGGGGGATTTAGGGGGATTTTGTTATCAAAGTAATAGCGGAAGAGCATCCAAAAAACAAGGGGCAAGTCAATTGACTTGCCCCTTGTTATGACCGTCGTATTAAATAAGGAACCTAACTAGTGCGCTCTCCTCATCCCTGCGATCCTAACCCTGGCGATCGCCCGCTGCAAGGCGGCATGAGCCCGCCTAGAATCAATGTCTTCTCTCGTCCTGGCTTCGGCCAGGCGCTGTTCAGCTCGCTTCAGCGCGGCCTGGGCCCGCTCAATGTCTATATCTCTGCGTCGGTCGGCTGACTCGGCTAACACCGTAACCTTATTAGGCAAAACCTCCGAAAAGCCCCCACTCACAAACACGACCCGCTCAGTGCCGGCCTTGTCCTTATACCTGAGCATCCCTACTTTCAGGGTTGTCAGGAACGAGGTGTGGCCGATCAGCACCCCAAATTCCCCGTGTGTGCCCGGTGCAGCCACTATCTGGGCCTCTTCACTGACCACCGACTTGTCAGGGGTCACAACTTCTAACATGATATTGCCTGCCATAACGCCACCTTTACTATCTCGGATTGCGGATTGCCTGCCCGCCATCGCTCT
>DAOURD010000374.1:0-2662 GCA_030625295.1 Desulfobacterales bacterium
ATCGACCTGAAAATCGGCAAACTTGCCCATCAGGATGTCGGGCAGATTGATAGCTATGTTCGAATGTTTGACGACCTTTTTATCACCAAGGATGATAATCCGACCATCGGGCTGATTCTCTGTTCTGAAAAGAACGAGGCCATTGCACGGTACTCCGTGCTGAACAACAGCAAACAGCTCTTTGCATCCAAGTACATGCTCTATCTGCCTACCGAGGAAGAACTAAAGAGTATGCTGGAACGGGAACGAAGGTCGATTGAAGAAAGACAGCAAGTGGGTGACCGAGATGACCAAGATAGTGACTAAGTCAGGGACGTCAATCAGCAAGTAAATAACTCTTCTATCAGGCAGGAATTACAGATGAAAACAGCGCGTTTCAGGGGCATGGTGTAAGGGGTAAAGATTTTTTATCGGAGCAAATCCAATGCAGCTACAGGACGTTGAAAGACTGATCCAGAACGGCGAGTCTGAGACCGCCGAATTCAAGGCCGGATTCAATAAGGAGATCGACAACAAAGTCTATACTCTCTACAACCTCACCCCGGATGAAATCGCCATCGTGGAGGCAAAAGCGTAGATGAAACGTATCCCCTCCGTTGATCTGAAGCACTTCAAGGCATTTCGGAACACACCATCTATTGATCTGGGCTGGGAGGCGGCATAATGGATGACAGTCAATTCCTGTCCCTCCGTACGCGAACTGACATCCCTTACCCGTGAAACGGAATGGGTCGAGCTCAAGCACAACAAGGTGGTCCCCGAAGAAATCGGTGAATACCTCTCGGCCCTGTCCAACTCGGCAGCCCTGCTCGGCAAGCCTTCCGCCTACATCCTGTGGGGTGTTGAGGACGGAACAAGACGGATCCTCGGCACCACTTTCCGGCCGTATCAAAAGAAAGTCGGCAACGAGGAACTGGAAAACTGGTTGTTGACCCAACTGGAGCCGCGTGTGATGGTGAACATCCATGAAAGTGTGGTGGATGGAAAACCACTGGTGCTTTTCGAGGTCCAGCCAGCCCCGAACAGACCGGTCCTGTTCAAGGGTGTGGCTTACATCCGAATCGGCAGCTACAAAAAGAAACTTCAGGCTCATCCCGAAAAGGAACGGGAGTTGTGGCGGGTATTTGAACGAACGCCCTTTGAAAAGGGGTTGGCCATGGAAAGCGCGACGCCCGACGATGTTCTGTCGCTGATCGATTATCCGAACTATTTCCGGATGATGAAGCGGCCCCTACCGGAAAACCGTGAGGCCATTCTTGAACGGCTGACTTCCGAGAAGGTTATCGTTCCCAAGGGCCGAGACAGACATGCGATTACCAATGTCGGTGCCGTTCTTTTCGCACGGAATTTAAATGACTTCGACCGCCTGGCCAGAAAAGCGCTACGGGTGATCATTTACCGCGGAGACAACCGGGTCGAAACCATTAGAGAGCAGATGGGCGGCAAGGGGTATGCCATCGGTTTCGAAGGCGCCATTTCATATATAAACGACCAGCTTCCCCAAAACGAGCAGATCGGCCAGGCCCTTCGCCAAGAAATTCGCATGGTTCCCGAAATTGCGGTCAGGGAACTGGTGGCCAACGCCCTCATTCATCAGGATTTCAACATCACCGGCGCAGGACCGATGGTGGAAATCTTCACGGACCGGATAGAAATTTCCAATCCCGGAGTTCCCCTTATTGATACCCTGCGTTTCATCGACGAACCGCCGCGGTCCCGAAACGAAGCCTTGACTGCAATCATGCGACGCATGAATATTTGCGAGGAGCGCGGCAGCGGTATCGACAAGGTAATTTTTCATGTTGAGTTCTTTCAGCTTCCGGCCCCTGATTTCCGAAGCGCCGGGAGCAGCACTGTTGCGGTTCTATACGGCCCCCGCCAGTTTGCGCAGATGGATCGGGAAGAGCGCATTCGCGCCTGTTATCAGCACGCCTGTCTTTTATACGTTTCAGGAAAGCGCATGGCGAATGTGACACTGCGTAAGCGTTTGGGAATCAAGGAATCGAGCTATACCCTGGCATCACGGATTATCAGCGACACCATTGATGTCGGCCTGATCCGGCTGCACAGCGGAACACGGAGGGATGCCTGCTATGTACCCTTCTGGGCATAAAAATATGTCATCCAAAGGCGGGCCGCAACCTGCCATATGCAAGATAACTATATATTTACAGGTAGTTGCCAATGTAGCGCCATGTCACAAGAAGCCCCCGGCACGCTATCGATACGTTGACAAGGTGGTTGCTTATGTCTGAAACATCTGAAAAGAGCTTTGAAACCATTATCGAATTCCACTTGTTGGAAAACGGTTATCTTAACGTTCCGAAAAACGGCTTTGACCGAGAACATGGGGATTTCGGGATCGCGCATCAGTAAGTAAATAACTCATTTAACAGGCAGGAATTACAGATAAAAACAGGGCATTTCAGGGGCATAGTGTAAGGGGTAAAGATTTTTTCGGAGCAAATCCAATGCAGCTGCAGGATGTTGAAAAACTGATCCGGAACGGCGAGTCTGAGACCGTTGAATTCAAAAGGTCCACGGGTCAGCGCACAACTGCCGCTAAAACCCTTTGCGGTATGCTGAACGGAACAGGAGAAGAATAATCATGGCAAAAATAGAAGGATTCAGGATTAGAAATTACCGTGTGTTAAAAGACGTG
>DAOURD010000117.1:0-5371 GCA_030625295.1 Desulfobacterales bacterium
GTTGAGCAAATTGCGTCCCTTTCCATAAGATCGATTCAGCCTGTTTTTGCCTTCGCCGATGCCTTAGCCCGTGATAAAGATAGATTGGCCGATGCTCTGGACATGATCATGACATGGGTAAGGGATGTTCTCATGTGTAAGGTCTCTCCTGAAAGGATCATTAATAAGGACTTTATGACCAAGATCGAGTATGCATCACAAGGGCCGTCGGTCAATGAGCTCTTGGAAAAGGTGGGGGCCGTACATGCGGCACAAACCGCCATTTCACAGAACTCAAATCCTCGGCTGGCCTTAGAGGTGATGATGATGCGTCTATTGAAGTGAGCTAAAGTGAGCTAAAGTTGACAGTTTCGTAAAAAGTCATTTTAACGCCTGGATACCCGCCTTCGCGGGTATGACGGATAGTATAACTGCTTGATATTATATTCTTTAATGTCATTCCCGCGCAGGCGGGAATCCAGATAAATGGGAAAATACGACTTTTTACGAAACCATCAAAGTTGACAACTTGAAGAAACTTTTTGTGGAGATTGATCTTATTCCTTCAACTTTAGGCACTTTAGGCACTCTTTTTCTTAGGCACTCTTTATTTGGAGACGTTATGGGTAAAATCGTCGGCGTAAGCATCAGGCCAGGAGACAAGATCTACCATTTTGATGCTGGCCTCTTTGTGCTTTCCCGCGGCAGTCATGTAATTGTGGAAGCCGAGCACGGGTTGGAGTTTGGCACGGTGGTCACACCTCCCAGGCCTGCTGGAGAGGAGGAGTCCGAGATTCGTCTAAGGAAGGTCTATCGCTTAGCAAACGATGAGGATATCGCCCAGTACAGGAAAAATGTTGAGTTAGAGAAGTCAGCCCATACATATTGTCTGAAATGTATCAATGAATTAGGGCTTGAAATGAACCTCGTGTCTGCGCGAAGTCTGTTCGAGGGAACCAAGCTGACTTTCTATTTCACGGCCGATGCGCGTGTCGACTTTCGAGAGTTGGTCAAGATGCTGGTTAAGGCCTACCGGGTGCGTATTGAACTGCGCCAGATCGGAGTGCGCAATCGAGCCAAGATGTGCGGCGGTATCGGAAGATGCGGCCACGTACTGTGCTGTTCTGCCTTTATGAATGACTTTGAACCAGTATCAATCCGAATGGCCAAAGAGCAGGGCATGTTGCTGAATCCCACCAAGATTTCAGGCCTGTGTGGACGACTTATGTGCTGTTTGGCATTCGAATATGACACCTACTGTCACCTCAAAAGTGAATTCCCCGATTCCGGAAAGTACGTCCGGACTAAAACGGGGTGCGGAAGGGTTGTCAGACGAAACGTATTGAAAGAACTGATCACCATCAAGACTGACGAGGGACATGAGCTTGATGTGGGATTAGACGAGATAATCGAGGAGAGAAACGTGTGAAACCATTCTACATTACAACCCCCATCTATTACGTGAATGCCCGGCCGCACCTGGGTCATGCTTACTCCACGGTTGTGGCCGATGTCCTGAATCGATTCCACCGGATGTGCGGCCAGGAGACCTACTTTCTGACAGGAACCGATGAACATGGTGACAAGGTGGTCCGGGCGGCCAAGGAGGAGGGCTTGAGTCCACTTGTCTATGTGGACCAGATCACTGAGCTTTTCAAAACCCTGTGGCCTGAACTCGACATAGAGTATGACTATTTCATACGCACAACAGCCCCTGCCCACGCCAAGGTAGTCAAGGAAGTCCTGCAGAAGATCTATGATGCAGGAGATATCTACTTCAGCGAATACGAAGGCGCATACTGTTTTGGGTGTGAACGTTTTTATACAGAACGCGAACTGGTGGATGGCAGATGCCCGGACCACAAAACGATTCCTGAAGTTATCAAGGAATCGAATTATTTTTTCAGGATGAGCCGATACCAGGACTGGCTTATGGAACACATCGAGACACACCCGGATTTCATTCGGCCAGAGCGTTATCGGAACGAGGTGCTCGCCTTTTTGCGCGAACCCTTAGCGGATCTGTGTATATCCCGTCCCAAAACAAGGCTCCAGTGGGGCATCACGCTTCCCTTTGATAACCAATTTGTCACCTATGTCTGGTTCGACGCCCTTCTGAACTATGTTTCTGCGCTGGGATACCCAGGCGGTAAGCCATTTAAGAAATTCTGGCCGACTGTCCAGCACCTCATAGCCAAGGATATCCTCAAACCACACGGGATATACTGGCCAATCATGTTAAAAGCAGCAGGTATCCCGCTATACCGTCACCTGAATGTCCATGGCTACTGGAACGTGGACGAAGCCAAGATGTCAAAAAGCCTTGGCAATGTGGTGGACCCACTTGTGTTGAAAAAAGCGTATGGCTCAGACGCATTTCGCTACTTTTTGATGCGTGAGATGGTCTTTGGCCTTGATTCGAATTTCAACGAAGAGGCATTCGTCCAGCGCTTCAATTCGGACCTGGCAAACGATCTCGGAAACCTCTTTAGCCGAAGTTTGACCATGGTTCACAAATACTTTAAAGGGATCGTACCACAGGGGGAAGCCGGCACAGAGAGCGATCTCGATTTTGGCTTGAGAGCCAATGCTGAAAAGGCAATTCAAGATTACCAGAAGGCTGTGGAAGACCTTGCCTTCCACAAGGCCCTGATGGCTATTTGGGAATTCATAAACAATATTAACAAATACATAGACGTGACTGCCCCTTGGGAACTCGCCAAGAGAGAGTCCCAGCACAAACAGCTTCAGACAGTACTTTACAATGTCCTGGAAGGTCTCCGCGTCATTGCAGGACTCATCTATCCCATTATGCCGCGGGCTGCACGGGTTATGCAAAAACACCTCGGATTGCCATCAGCAGATTCGCTTCAGACATTGGAGGATCTGAACGTTTGGGGAAAGACACAACCTGGAACGAAACTTCCAAAAACGATTACCCTGTTTCCGAGGGTCGAACAGATTAAACTCGGACCGAAGGCCATGGAAGCCCTTTCATCAAAGGAAGTATCGACTTTGGCGAAGCCGGAGATCTCTGAAAAAATCTTTCAGAAAATCGATCTTCGGGTGGCCACAGTGCTCCATGCTGAGCCTGTGCCAAGGTCCAAGAAGCTAATGAAATTGAAGGTCGATGTCGGCGAAGAACGCACCATTGTGGCCGGCATTGCGGACAGTTACCAGCCACAAGAGCTCATAGGAAAGCATGTGGTCATCGTGGTCAATCTCAAACCAGCCAAGCTTATGGGTATCTTGTCGCAAGGCATGGTCTTGACGGCTTCCGACAAGGCTATGTGTAGATTGGTCACGGTGGACGGCCCTTCTGAGCCGGGGACGCCCCTTACCTAAGCCCTAGTCTTGGATAATGTCTGACCGATGTCAGAGAATTCCCCCGAAGTTATTGAGAACTTACTAAATCCCCTCCTAACATTTGCTCTTTACAAAAAAAACTTGTTTGCAAGAATATGCCTGAAAAGGAGGAGGAAAAGATGCTCTGCAAAACCGAACAAGATGTTTTGAACATCGTCAAAGACACGGAGGCTAGCTTCATCCAGTTCTGGTTTACGGACGTTTTGGGGATGTTGAAGAGTTTTGCCGTCACGCCCTCCGAGCTGGAGGAGGGGGTAACCGAGGGGATGGGTTTTGATGGCTCTTCCATTGAAGGGTTTGCCCGGATTGAGGAAAGCGACATGATCGCCAGGCCGGATCCAACCACGTTTCAGTTCTTGCCGTGGAGGCCCGGAGACAGGCCTGTGGCCAGGATGTTTTGTGACATCCTCCAGCCTGACGGCACCCCTTATGAGGGTGATCCCAGGTACGTGTTTAAGCGGGTCTTGAAGAAAGCGTCAGACAAAGGATATACGTTTTACATAGGGCCCGAGTTTGAGTATTTCTACTTCGAAAGTAACAATGTCCCCAAAATCATTGATAAGGGGGGCTATTTTGACGCCCGTCCTTTAGACATGGGCAGCGATTTGAGAAGGGATACTATCTTTGTTCTTCAGGATATGGGGATTCAAGTAGAATACAGCCACCACGAAGTTGCTCCCAGCCAGCATGAGATTGATGTGCGTTATGACGAAGGTTTGAAAATGGCCGACAAAACCATGACTCTGAGGATCGTGGTCAAGGAAATTGCCAGGCAGCAGGGGTTCTACGCCACCTTCATGCCCAAGCCGATCTTTGGTGAAAACGGCAGCGGCATGCACACCCACCAGTCGCTTTTCAAGGGAGAGGAAAACGCGTTTTTCGATGCCAACGATCACTACCATCTTTCTGCTGTCGGAAAGAACTACATTGCAGGGATCATGCGGCATGCACGGGAGATTACCGCTATCACCAGCCAATGGGTCAATTCCTATAAGCGTTTGGTTCCTGGCTACGAGGCGCCGGTCTATGTCTCATGGGCGAGGCGCAACCGTTCCACCCTTGTGAGGGTTCCCATGTACAAGCCTGGTAAAGAAAAGGCTACTCGAATTGAATTCCGCTCTCCAGACCCGGCCTGTAATCCCTACCTGGCCTTTGCGGTGATGCTGGCCGCAGGACTGAAGGGGATCGAGGAGGACTATCCTTTACCAGATCCTATAGAAGAGGACATCTATGAATTCAGCCCTGAAAAGCGCAGGGAATTGGGCATAGAAGAACTCCCCGGGAATCTGTATGAAGCGATACATGACGTGGAAAAAAGCGAGTTGGTCCGCGAGACCCTGGGGGATCACATCTTTAACAAGTTTATCGAAAACAAAAAGATCGAGTGGGATTGCTACCGCACCCATGTGAGCCAGTATGAGATTGAAAAGTACCTTCCGATTATGTAGGAATTTCGTAACTTCTCAATAACTTGGGGTATTTGTTGCCCTCCGTTGTTCCGGCAACACGGTTGCCTCGATCCATATAACCTCAATTTGGAGCGAGGCAACCGTGTTGCCGGAAAGGGTTTGGGTGACAAAACGCAACATTTCCCCGGACTTTTTGAGAAGTTACGGATTTGCATGGTATTGATAAGACAACGAATCCGCTAACCGCACAGGTAGAAACTTTTTTCACTTGTATCGGTAAAGGGAGTTCATGTGAGTACTTTTCCAAATCCGACACGAAGTGCATGTTTTCAAACCGTCAGGCCTCCGGCTCGTACAGGCGAGCCTACGCCTGGAGAGCGCAACCTTGCGCTAAATCCGCATTCCGCATTGCGCCTGTCGGCTTGAGAACATTACCGAAATGGGCTGTCTCAGGGAGTAGCAGTTAGCCACTGGCCACCCAGGATTTGGGTCATGATAGGCCCTAAGGCGAATATATATATGATGACGGTTATGACGATGGCTAACAGAGCCTGGGAGCCTCTGATAGAAAAGGCACGACTAAGACCCACGGCAATCAGGTAAAAGCGATAAAACTG
>DAOURD010000352.1:0-2877 GCA_030625295.1 Desulfobacterales bacterium
CACCACTTGGGGAGAAGACGTCGAGCTGACCGGTATCGTGAGTGTCAAGGCGCCCGCGGTCCTCACCGTGCTTCCAGGAGTCACGGTTTACGGCAATCCTCAAACCGCGCTCATCATCGAGCAGGGGGCCAAGATCATGGCCGTCGGGACCCCTGAGGAGCCCATCGTGTTTACAAGCAACAAACCTGCTGGGTCACGGGCCAGGGGAGATTGGGGCGGAATTTCCATCAATGGCTATGCCCCCATCAACAACGCCGGAGGGAGCTGTCCTGATAATCCTCAGACTGCCGTAGGAGAGGCCGGCATGGGCGTCTACGGAGGCTGTAACTCCCATGATAACAGTGGTACCCTCCGCTATGTCCGGATTGAGTACGGCGGGTACAGGATGGACGGTGAGAACGAATGGAACGCCTTGACTCTCCAGGGAGTCGGTGACGAGACCATCATCGAGTATGTCCAGTGCGACCAGAACGATGACGACGGGATCGAGTTTTTCGGCGGGACGGTTGACGTAAGAAATATCCTGAACAGCCGCTGCGCCGATGACCACTTCGACTGGACCAACGGTTTTACCGGCAAGGCACAGTTCATCGTGGCCCACAAGGCCGATGACGACGGTGACCGCGGAATCGAGGGGGACAACCTGAAGGCCGACAACAGCGCCCAGCCAGTGTCCAACCCTACTATCTACAACATGACCCTCGTGGGAAATAAGAATATCCCGGACGGTGGTGGCGAAGGCATAGTGTTCCGCCGCGGGACCGGAATTACCCTGAAGAACTCCATCGTGACCGGCTTCCAGAAGGCGGCCGTGGATATCGACAACGAGGCCACCTTTGCCGGGATCAGTTCGGGGGATCTTGTCATTGATAACTGCATCTTCTACGACAACCTGGACGGGGCGGAATTCAACGCTGACGAAGGCGACGAACCTGACTTCACCCCCTCCACTACCACTCAGAACTTTGTCATGAACACGATGCAACATAACAGGACAGTAAACCCGGAGCTTAACAGCATCTCCATCCAGAGCCCGGACCTGAGGCCCGACATGTTCTCTCCGGCCTTTGCCGGGGCCGCTGCAGTGCCTGTAGACGGATTCTTCGTGGAAAACGCCGACTTCATCGGGGCCTTTGACTTCGAGTATGACTGGACCAAGGGCTGGACTACCTTCGGCAGCGCGCTGGCGACAATGCCTGTTCCTTCAAGTTTCCTTGAATACTGGTATCATCCCCAGCACTATCCATACACTTCGGCCAACCCCGAGTTGGCCAGACCGATCAGCTTCGGGTTCATGGAGCGGGGCAAGCTGGATTTCCGCATAGGGCTGCACGCCTTTGCCGCTCCCATGGACATCTATATCGGTTTCATGCTGCCCGACGGGAGCATCTACACCTTCGACGAGAATCTCCAGGGCCACGGAGTAGCTGATATGCAGCCCTGGAGGCGTAGTCAGACCCACTCGGTCTACGAAAACCTTCTTTCGGCCAGCGGCATTTCCTGGTCTCATGGGTTCTATGCAGGCTTTGTACTGGCAGTCCCGGCCGGTACCAATGTGGCCGCAATGAGCATAGATACTCCTGGGTACTTCTGGGGGTTTCTGACGACGATATAGCATTGGTCTGCCGGCAGCATAGACGACGAAATGCCTTCGGGGGAGGCAGTTGCCTCCCCCCGTCGGACCCGCTGTTTGCCAAGCAAGGGGCTTCACAATCAATGAGGCCGTGGCGTTTACTAAACTGTTGGGCGTACCCTGTGAGGAGTATTCTCATCAAAGTGGCAAATGGCACCATGTTTGTCCTCGTTGCTTCACTCATGCTGGCCCTGACGTCCTTTTCCGCAAACCTCCGCGTTATCCTGCCAGTTCTGCAAAATCTGATGCAAATTTAACACTGCCTTAATAAAACTGTAACAATGATGTGGTTTAAAGAAATTGATTCAGAGAATCGGATCGATTCTTCGATGCACCAGAAGCTTCGCAGACAAAGATCAGATTCGTAATAAATTCATGCTGAACGTCACACGCTATACCGGACAAGCACAAAACCTTTTTCTGAGAGGCCGAAGTCGGTTTGATCAAGCGTGTGACTTGGTGAAAGGGAGATTTGCGTGTTTACCGAAAAGGAAAGAAAAGTAAAGGAAGTCATCGATGAGCACGTTCAAAAAGTAGAGGGGTGCCTGAGCTGTTTCAACAGTTGTCTTGAGGCCTTCCTTCAGGGTGATAGAGCCAGATGTGAATCGACTCATAGAAACTGTGACTCTGCTGAAACCGAGGCTGATATACTGCATAGAAAGATCGGCGAGCACCTATACTCCGGAGCCTTTCCCGCCATCGAACGAAAAGATATCTATATGATGACAGGGTTGGTGGATAAAATCGCCAATAAAGTCGAGAAAGCTTCTGACGTCGTGGTATACCAAAGCCCTGATGTGCCGGAGGATTACAAGCAAACCCTGCACGAAATTTTTGAGACCATTGTAAAGATGTTCCGTATCTTTCAGGAGGCGGTGAGGCTCTTTGCGCCTTTCGAAACCTTGCAGGCTTTTGACAACCTGGCCACTATCCGGCAAAAGATCGCTGCTATCGGCATTATGGAATCAGAGATCGACGAGAAAGAGTGCGCAATCATGAGGACTATATACCACTCAGGACTTCCCCTTATCCATAAGATCCAACTGGAGAGATTCGTACGACGAGTTACCGAAATCTCAGATGTTATAGAGGATGCAGCCGATCGTCTTGATGTCCTTGTCATTCGTGAGAGGATATGACCGTAAAATTTGATACAAATCTAACCCTCCCCTAATAATGCTGTAACACTGATGTGGTTTAAGAATGCTATTGAAGATCAGCAATTGAAAAAGAAGAGGAGGATA
>DAOURD010000259.1:0-3707 GCA_030625295.1 Desulfobacterales bacterium
AGTCAAATTCAATCCCTTGTCCGATGCGGTTTGGCCCGCCACCCAGTATCATGACCTTGCGTTTGCTGGAAACCCGGGCCTCGTTCTCCTCTTCATAGGTGGAATAATAATAGGGCGTGCGGGCCTCAAACTCGGCTGCACAGGTGTCTACCAGTTTGTATACAGGGTGCACGCCAAGCCGCTTCCGAAAAGCGCGGATCTCATCCTCATCCGTTTCAAGGAGGTGGGCCAACTGCACATCGGAAAATCCGTAGGTCTTGCTCTTCTTCAAAAGGTCTTCATGCAACGGATGGCCAGCCTTCGAAATTTCCTCTTCAAGGTCAATGATACGGGCCATCTGGTGAAGGAACCAGGGGTCTATGCCGGTGAGCCCGTGGACGGTCTCTACATCCATCCCGGTCTTCATACCGTACCGGATATAGAAAAGACGTTCGGAATTGGGCTGAATGAGTTTTTCTCTGATTTCCTCGGCCGAAGGGGCGATATCCTCCTGTGCCAATCGCCCTCTGCCGTCTGCCCCCAGACCGAATCGTCCTATCTCCAGAGAACGAAGCCCTTTTTGGAGGGCCTCCTTAAAGGTCCGGCCAATCGCCATGGTCTCGCCCACGGATTTCATGGATGTCGTCAGATAATCTTCGGTTTCCGGAAATTTCTCAAAGGTCCACCGCGGGATCTTTACTACGCAGTAGTCAATCGTTGGCTCAAAGGAAGCTAAGGTTTCCCCGGTTATGTCGTTTGGAAGCTCATCCAGGGTATAACCCACGGCCAACTTGGCAGCAATCTTGGCAATGGGAAAGCCCGTGGCCTTGGAGGCAAGGGCGGAGCTTCTCGAGACTCTCGGATTCATCTCGATCACGACCATCTCGCCGTCTTCCGGATTGACGGCAAACTGGATGTTTGAACCACCTGTCTCCACGCCAATCTCACGGATCACCGCGATGGCGGCATCCCGCATCATCTGATATTCCCTGTCGGTCAAAGTCTGAGCCGGGGCCACGGTAATGCTATCCCCGGTATGGATGCCCATGGGGTCCAGGTTTTCAATGGAGCAGATGATCACCACATTGTCATTTCCGTCCCGCATGACCTCCAATTCGAATTCCTTCCACCCGATCACCGATTCCTCCAGCATGATTTGATGAATCAGGCTGGCATCGAGCCCCCAGCCCGTCAACCTTTCAAGGTCCTCGCGATTGTAAGCCACGCCGCCACCAGTGCCTCCCAGTGTGAAGCTGGGACGGACGATAATCGGATAGCCGATCCGGTCTGCAATCTTCCTGGCGCTCTCCATGTCGCGGGCAATGCCGCTTTCAGGCACGCGGAGTCCAATACGCGCCATGGCCGCCCGAAACAGATCCCGGTCTTCAGCTTTCTTGATGACCTCGGCAGAGGCCCCGATCATCTCTACGTTGAACTTTTCGAAGACGCCCATATCAGCCACCTGGACTGCCGTGTTCAGACCGGTTTGCCCACCCAGCGTCGGAAGGATCGCCTGGGGCCTTTCTTTTTCGATAATCATGGCAACCATCTCAGGTGTAATCGGCTCGATGTAGGTGTGATCGGCCATCTCAGGATCTGTCATGATGGTGGCAGGGTTGCTGTTCACCAGCACAATCTCATAGCCCTCTTCCTTCAATGCCTTGCACGCCTGGGTCCCTGAATAGTCAAACTCGCAAGCTTGGCTGATAATAATCGGCCCGGAGCCGATGATCATGATCTTTGATATGTCGTTTCGTTTGGGCATGGGTTAGTTGTTGGTCATTGAAGATTGATGATTAAATATTGAATATTGATTTTTCAGGAGGTTTTCTTCAATCTTCAATAGTCAATAAATGATGAATAAAATGCTTACGCATGAATTCCGATCAGGAGTTCATCCGTAAGGATTTTATAAGACATTCCGAAATCCGCATTCCGTACTCTTTTCAAGGCGTGAGCCGCAAATCCAAAATCCAAAATCACTACTCCCACTCAATGGTACTCGGTGGTTTGGAGCTGATGTCATAAACCACGCGATTAACGCCTCTCACCTCATTGATAATGCGGTTGGAGATCCTTCCAAGCAGGGAATGGGGGAGCCTGGCCCAGTCAGCGGTCATGGCGTCTGTGCTGGTCACCGCCCGAATGGCTACAATATGTTCATAAGTCCTCTGATCCCCCATGATCCCTACGGTTTTTAGGGGAAGCAGTACCGCAAAGGATTGCCAGAGTTTCTTGTAGAGGTTGTTCTCTTTTATCTCTTCAAAGAGGATGGCATCCACCTTCCTCAAAATGGAAAGCCTTGCCTGGGTGACATCACCGATGATTCGAATGGCCAAACCAGGTCCAGGGAAGGGTTGTCTCCAAACGAGGTCTTCGGGAAGTCTGAGTTCTATTCCAAGGGAACGCACTTCATCCTTAAAGAGATGCTTTAAGGGTTCAATGAGTTTGAGCTTCATCTTCATTGGGAGACCACCTACGTTATGGTGCGATTTGATTACAGCGCTGGGGCCCCCGAAGGCCGACCGGGACTCAATAATATCCGGATAAAGGGTTCCCTGAGCGAGAAACTCCACCCCTTGAAGCTTGCGAGCCTCGTTCTCAAAGGTCTCGATAAATGTGCGCCCAATAATCTTTCTCTTCTTTTCAGGGTCCACAACCCTCTTCAATCCCTTCAGAAACTCCCTCCTGGCGTTGACAAATTTCAAATTCACCTTGAAGTGTTTCTTGAAAAGTTCCTTGACCTGTGCAGTCTCACCCTGCCTCAAAAGGCCATTATCCACAAAGATGCACGTCAACTGGTTACCAATAGCCTGATGGACCAGCAGGGCAGTCACCGAAGAATCCACACCCCCGCTTAGCCCCAGGATTACGTTATTGTCTCCCACCACCGACGTTATCTCACGGGTCGTCTCTCTCACAAAGGATTTCATCGTCCAGGTCTTCCTGCACCCACAGATTCGGAATAGGAAGTTCTTAAGCATCCTTTTCCCTTTGGGCGTATGAGCGACTTCTGGGTGAAACTGGAGTGCGTAAAACCTCTTTGCGGAATTTTCTGTGGCCGCCACCCTGGTGGTGGGCGTCGACGCTGTGGCCCTGAAACCTCTGGGCAGCCTTCCAACGTTGTCTCCATGGCTCATCCAGCATTTGGTCTTTTTTTCGATTCCGTCGAAAATGCCCGCCGCATCTTTTATGTGGAGTTCGGCAAACCCATATTCTCTCTTTTCAGCCTTTCTTACCTGGCCTCCCAAGGCATCAACCATGTATTGCATCCCGTAGCAGATGCCAAGGACTGGAGTACCTAAGTCAAAGATGGCTGGGTCCACCCTTGGACTGTTTTCTTCATAGATGCTTCCCGGACCTCCAGATAGGATAATGCCTTCAGGGGCGAGGGCCTTAATCTGGTCAAGGCTGATCGACGGAGGTTCTATCTCACAGTAGACATGGTGCTCACGCACCAGTCTGGCAATGAGCTGGTTATACTGGGAACCAAAGTCAATGATTAAGATCATCACAAAGCCTCTTAGTGGAATTCAATGACATTGTTAAGGTCCTCTCGCCCGCTCCTTTCAGTCGCTCGAGATCTCAGAGAGATCAGAGAAAAAAGACTTTGTCTGATTTTTTGACCCCAGTTAAATAGGCTAGGCATTTAACGGGGCAGGGAGGAAAAATCAGACAAAACTCTCAGCCACTGGCGTGGCATTCATAATCCGGCAAATGCCCTCCTT
>DAOURD010000033.1:0-7919 GCA_030625295.1 Desulfobacterales bacterium
GGCTTCTTCTCAAGAAGCTCGGGTAGTTCCTTGGGACCGTGATTTCCTGTCATTGCGAGGAGTCCCGGTGAGATCTGCGATGTTATAAGGACGTGGTATTACCTTTGCCCCCCAGAGGGGGCCTCAGGGGCGTGTCCGTGATTCAATCGTTTTCTGGAGTATTGGAGCAATGGACTGATGGAGTGGAAGTGTAGGCCTACGAGCCCGAAGCCAATACTGCAGAGTAAAAAGGGAAGACCTGTCAGAAGGAATTCGCCTTATCCAAACAAGCGGCCTATAGCACCACCCGGGTCTCTCGCTCCATTAAGCAGCACTCGTTTCAAGTCCTACACTACTCTTCCCTTTTAAGCGAGCCACTCCATGATTCGAACACAGGCAGGCTGTGCTGGTTAGGTTTTTCCTCTGGAGTGTAGAACATTACATAGGTCATATCCTTCCAGCCGATGAAGCCACTTCCATCCCTGCATTCGTGGTATCTTTTGCGCCACGTCCCGGTATTCAAATAAACATGTTCGTGGGGTTTTCCACCTTCCCTGCTCACGGAAAGTGCCTTTTTCAGGGGGTCATGGGTATGCCCCATCACGATGTATTGTATGCGGCTGTCAAGCGTAGAGAAGAGTTTTGCCGCTCCTTTGACCAATTTATCTTCACCAAATAACACCGCGACCTTATCTATAATGTCCAACAACTTGCCCGTTGAAAATATCTTGAATTTCTCGAGGAAGAAAAGGACACCCTGTATCTTGTCCGCCGTGTTGAACGGGTGATACCATCTATCGTGACGATCGTACCATTTTTTTACAAATGCCAGATTCTGAAATTCTTGCACCACTTCATCAACCGTGTCCTCGATAATCTCCTTTAAATCCCTGTTGACCTCCACCTGATAGAGGAGCCATTTCAAGGTCGCGGAGAATGGCCGTACATTCTCAATCTCCTGAAAATTTCTTTGTAAATTCTCCTTTTCTTCCGGGATTAGATCAGCCCTGGCTTCTACATTTTTCATGAGTTTATAAGGAAGCTTGGCGATGAGTTCGGTTATTATAGGGTCGCCGATAGGCACAAGCTTGTAGTCCTTGTCAGTGCGGTCCGGGCCTCCCTCGTAGTTGAATTCATCGAAGCAATGACCGTGCAGCGCGTATACCCCATACTCGGTGTTTGAAAAGTGATGCTGGAAATTCTCCGGGTTGCTACTTTCCAAACCGAGAAGTTCTATAACTCTTGTTTTCAGGTCGTCTATCAACCAGGAGAGCCGGTCATGGTTTCCCGGTATATACACAGTCTCTACTTCATCTATATTTTCAAAACGTTCTCTAATAGCAGCCGGTTCGAAGAGTCTAAATGTATCCCTGTTTTTTTCTTCTATCTTGGTTAAGATTGCCCTGGCTCTTTCCCGCATCCTGGCTGTATTGTTTCCCCATGGCCGGTTAACTTCCTCTTCTTTAAACCATTCTTCGGTTCGAAGGATATCAAATATATCACCAAGAAAGACGATCTTTAACTCCTTAGCTTTTGCCTTATCTGTATGGACTCTAACGTTGGTGAAAAATTTTTCAAAGGCCGAAGTCGGTATATTGTGTTTTCCGGCAGTTTCATCCACAAAATGCAAATCACTGATAAAGACTAGCATAAACCCTCCTTTAATCCCATCCCTACCAGCTTTGCCACAGACGTTGTTTTGTCAGAATCCGTCTGAATTATAAGATCGCGGAGCGATTTTATAACTTGAACCTCTTTTCCAGCCAGTTAGGTGGCAACCATTTGCCCTTCTGTACGGTAGGTGGCTTCCAGCCCCAAACATGCCCTTTATAATCCTCGCGAAGGAAGCGAGTAACTATCCGCTGGACCAAATTGACGGCCGGCAAAAATCCATGAAAACCTGCCGTCTTTGCCAGCACGCGGTCTCTTATCTCCCATCTGGAAAAATCATCGGGGCATACGCAGATTATCTTCTCTGTTGCCAGAAACTCGGGAAGGGCACCTTTGAAGGGGACTGTTCCATCTCCTGTTGCCGTACTTTTTGGGTTATCAGACCACTCTTCCCGATCGTTTAACACCCTGAACGACAAGGACCCATCATCAAGCCTCCTGTTTTCAATCTGCACTTGCGTGGGTGCCCCCACACCCACGATGGCCATCCACCCATCTGCCTTTTCGGGAAGGCTCCCACTTAAGTCAACCGTCTTCACCCTCTCCCGATGTTTCTTGGCTGCAGACAGATATTTTCTTAAAAGGACGCGAGGCTTTATTCTTGCCTTGTGTCGTTTAATATACCGGCTCAGAGATTTGAGGAGAGAATCCTGCCAGGTTTTTGGATCAAACAGATCTGTAGGTGCATCGCCCACCTGCTTTACAGCCCCGTCAAAGGAAGGTAAAAGCTGGTAGAGAGCAGGTATGGTGCGAGCTGCCACCCGCTCGCGGTCCCGAGGGTTTTCACCGGTTAAGTGGCCTTTGCCGATGATAAGCTTCAGGACAGCATCCACAGCTCCCTCAAAGGGTGTGCCAATGGAAACCACCCTTCTCACCTTTCCCTTATGCCCATACCGCTTCAAATAATCAGCAATAATCAGCCCACCCATGGAATGGCCGACTAAATCTACGCGAAAATCTTCGTCCCGGTAATGAGGGAGCAGTTTGGTTCGGGCTATGACCTCATCCACGAACCTGTCAAGCAGATCGGCCGTCAAGGTGCAATCCTGACGCCAGTCATATTCAAATGCAAAAACCGGCGTCACCTCGTCAGGTCTTTGTAGTTCTTCGCGAAGCGCCTCCACCAGATCTTCGTAGACCAGCTCAAAAATGGAGACGGCCCGGACTCTGGCAGGCTCTTTGGCCTCGTAAAGAAGATTGTCCGGATGAAGGGCCCATCGATCGTATTTCTTGTTCAACACTGCGGACCACACCGATTCTGGAGGAATGGGATAGAAATCATCCAGGTTGGTAGCAGTAAGTCCCGGAACAACAATAACCGGCGGCTGAACCATTTTTTTCCTCCTTTTAGTTTAGATCTTTTTCATGAACTGATCCTTGTTCTGTCAGCGCCTTGAAAACAACTACATCTCAGCGTACTCTAAGGAAATCTACGCGAGCCGTAAATCAACTGATTGGATGGAAGAATGAAACTGTTAAGCAAAGAATAGACCAAAAAGACTGGATGAATCAAACGAACCAAATGAACCCCGAAATCATAAGCGGACATTTGGCATAAGTTCATAAGATGGATGTCCCCCATTGTAAAGAGTTCTCCTGAAGGTGAAAGCCGAGGAATCGGTAAATAAGTTAATTAGTTAAGATGTCCCCAATTTCGCCCCGCTCGCTTGCCTTGCGACCTTTAATGCTTCGAGTACCCTGGGTTATGCGACGGTCTATAACGACGAAACGTATGGCTTGTTCCGCAGTGTTATTGGTTGGCTCCATCCCGGGGGTTGTGATGAAGGTGAAATAGGCTTCGCCATGTTTGCGAAACCTGTCTGCCATATTCTGAGCTTCCCTTTTTTCCTCCTTACCATTTTCATCTATGGAGCTTGGAACTTTCTGTATAGCTACAGCTATAATTTCTTGCTTGGCCTTTTCAAGGCCGTTATTGAAATCCTCCTCTGTCAAGTTCTCGCGGTCATGAATAACCTTGAATAGATTTTTGACAGCATCAAGCAATTTTTGGCCATAAGCTTTTGTTTCCGCATCCGGCAGGCCGGCCAGGAATTTCATGTCACGTATCAGGTGGGCTATACAAAATTGAATTGAGACATCGAAATCCTTCATATACTTACGGTATGCAGAAAAGTAGTCGCAACCCAAAACTCCGTTGAACTCTTTGCCTAAAACATCGATCAGCACGTTTGATCCTCGTGATTTATCGATTCTGAACAACACATAAAGCTCGGCCTTAAAAACCCATGTCCAAAATTTGTCCTTGTTTTCCTTGTGGCCGGTTTCATCTACGTTTAATGTGGTCTCCAGAGGTAAACGATTGAGTAGCTCTTCATATGGCTTTTCTAATGCTTGGCTGACCTTTTGGATTATTTTGCACAAGTATCCCCGTGACACCGGTTCGCCAATAATATCGCGAAAAAATTTTCTAATTGTCGAAAAGGATGCATGACATACATTGCTCATGTAGGCAACGACTGCCGTCATACGAGCCTTGAATAATCCTTGTTTAACAACCTCAGGCGGCAGAGGCGCATAATGAATTTTCTGGCATTTTTCACACCAAACCGGATAACAGCGATGCTCTTCTTTTGTAGTAACGATTTCTTGTAGCTCAATCTGTTGGGTTATTCGAGGTTCCAGATCGAGAAGTATCACGTTACCGCTACAAACCGGACAAGTGTCTAATGTGTAATCATGAAATATGTTTATAGCCTCTTCGGGAAATAGGGGGCGCTCATGCTTGGGATGGCCTGGTTGTCCTCCAATTTTGCGCTTTTCCCCTTTTTTCTTTTTCCCTTTAGGTTTGGTGATGTCATCAGAGGAAGGAGGTTTGCTGGAGTTGGAAGAGTTCTTCGATAGCTTGGCAATAGTTAGTTCCTGTGACTTGACAGTCTTCTTTAAGAAAGTGATCTCGGCATCCATGTCACACAATGTCTTGACCACGACATTCTGGCCGGACTTATAAATATTGAGAGCATCTTTACGATTCATTTTACAGCCCCCAACCTGGCCCTGAAGTCTCGGATGAGCGGGTAGCCATAGACCTCTTTTATGGACCTATTGACTCTATTGGTTTTGTCGTTTAGGCCCCGACCAGTGGTTTTTCCCAAAAAAATCCAGTTGGCCGCACGATAACAAGTTCCTTTAAAACGGTCAGTGTCCACAATGGTTTCCAGCCAATAAACCGGATGATGATAAAGCTTTTGCCAGTCCACCGGAATAATTTTCGCAAATTTACCCAACAGATGAGATCCTAGGTTCGGAACTTTTACCCAAGGCAGGATTAGGAAGCGGGTATTGTAAGTCAGAAGATGGATATTCTCTTTGCGGGCATCAGAGCTCCAGCCAATAAAACTGTCTCTGCAGGCCAGATGGTACGCTGCGGAAGACAATGCCATACAACCAATGGGTCTATCATTGGAAATGATCAGGTATTTTAGGTGCTCCCCAACCGGTTGCCTATAGCCCAGATAATGATATTGAGCGATCAGACCATTGAAGAGCTTTTCCGATGGACTCCGACGTACCTGGTGAATTTTGATGGGAAAAAGATTCTCCAGCGATGTTTCAATAGGATTCTCGTCAACAGATACGGGATCTGGAGGCCTACGATGCAAAAAGGGGTTCGGGGGCGTGCTCTTTCTGGGTGGAAGCACGATATAGCCTTCCCTTTCCAGGCGCAATAGGAGGCCTCTGCAAATCATGTCCCTGAGGCACCCATTGGGTTGGACCCAGTTCCATTCTCGGCAAATCCTCTTCGATAGGGCATACCTCCCGTCCTCGGGATGGCTTGCCATCAGCGCACGGATGAAGGATATATCTTCTTGGTTGATATCCCTGCCTCTGTATGTGATTATCGAAGACATGCATCGTTCATAGCCTAAAATTACGGGGAACACAAGTGGAAAATAACAGGTGGGTCAAAAAACCTGGTGAAAGGGTAACTCTATTAGAGTATATCTTCTCGAAAGAAAGATAAAGGTCTCATCCCGTGGATGCCTTGGGTAGCAGCTCCATGTCCCGGTGTCGCAGAATAGTAACACACCCTGTGAACGGTTACGGTTTACTTTGGCATGGCCGTAGGCCAGACTCCTGAACGATTGAAATTGTGGGGAGTTGAGGCTATTCTGGTCGAATACGGACAAACCCCGCTATCTGGATCCCATCCCATAGTAACCTATGCGAAGTTCGGTAGGGGGAGCGTTCGCTTTGGGTGGAACTAGAATTATCATAAAAGGAGGTATCTATATGGAAGTTGCAGTGATTTCCGAAAAAGGGATAAGTCTTGAAATGGAAGATGCTCATTTTCTTGATTTGAATTTTGCTAACAAAGGTTGGACTTTTGGAGGGGTTTATGATGGTCATGGTGGCAGATTCGCGGCAAAATATGCCTCAGAAAGAGTACATCAAATATTCTTAGAAAGAATACTTTCTGGTGTCTCACCTCAAGAAGCATTCATTGAAACTTACGAAGCAATCTCTGAAGACTTAAAGACACAGGATTCAGGAACAACAGCAGTCAATTTCCTAATCAAAGATAGAGACCTTTTTACTGCTAATGCTGGGGATGCCAGAGCCATTCTTATTACCAACGAAGGATTTCATCAGTTAACTGTTGATCATAGATTAGATAACTTGGCAGAGAGACAAAGAGTCAAGAAGATGGGTGGCGATATTAGGTATCCCTATGCCTGCAGGGGATATCAGGGGTTAATGCCAACCAGGACTATTGGTGACCAGTATTTTAAATCTATAGGGATTATTGCCACGCCATCGGTGAGTGAGTATAAGATTTCAGAAAAGGATTTGATTTTATTGGTGGCCTGCGATGGCTTGTTTGATGTGATGAGTAATGAAGAGGCGGCAGGTTTGGCTAGAAAATTTCCTGAGCCCGAGCCATTACTTGAAGTACTAAAAAACGAAGTTTTAATTAATCGCTCCGGTACTGATAACCTCACTATCATCGCGGCTTCCCTTCAGGCAAGCTGATTGAAAGCCGATAGGTCTTTCTGTCTGTTATGTCCCTTTGAAGGTCAGGAGCTTTTACCTTTCTCCTGTTCGTCTCGGTCAAAAACATCATGCCTATCCATTAATGTGTTTCCCTTAATGTAACCGACGAATTGGCCATCTTTGCTGTGTATGTTCATACGGTTCATCAGCGAGTCTTTCTTGAATATGACCCCTTGACACTACTCACCCCCTTTCAGTCATCCTTCGGTCTCACACCTTCGGGCAATCCAGGGGCATCGGAAGGGATCTTATAAAGCACCCAGTGCACCCACATCCAGAACAACACTTTTGGTTCCCTGGAGTAGGCCCGACCACATAAACATTCCATGACTATCACCTTTGGCATCTGTAGTGTAACAGGTCGCAATTTCACACGAAGAATCGGAGAAGGGATGCTCCTTAAATTATAAGTTTCTATTCTTCAACCAGCAAATATTGATTAGTTCTATCGATTTTCTCACCACGTTTGACCGATACACTCACTGAGCGTTTGGGAACATTGGGGAACGTCGTTGACTAAGTTGAATTAGTGTGATAAGCGAAGGCCGAATAGTGGCTGATTGGGGGATGGATTATGCCGAGGCAAGCCAGACTTGCCGCCCGCCCGCCTCGCCCGCCTACCATCGCCTGCTTGCCATCGTCCCGAAATCGCACGCAGCCATGGCAATGGCGGGCAGGCCTGAGCTCGCGATGGCGGGCAGGCACGTGGGACGTTACATCATGTCATTGTTAAAGGGATAGAAAAGCATCCGCCGGAGGCGGATTGATGACGAATCACGCCCACATCCTTTTGCGTAGTGGTACACATGGTTTGTCAAGGTTTATGCGTCGATTTCTTACAGGTCATGCAATCGCTTACAATCGCCGCCATAAGCGTCAGGTCATCCCTCCAGAGGCGGATCTCCGAGCCAGATCGTACAAAACGGGGCACTAGACTTCAAAGCATTCCGGGCACAGTGCCAGACAGCGATAGCAAACCCAATGGCTGCCCTTTTCATCCACGGTGTGACTTGGCTGTGGCCTCATGTCTCAATGTCTTGCCAGAAATGTGTGATTACGGTGGGGGACACCTAAGCCGATGCCCGGTGCTGTATGACCGCAAAGGGATGAACCCATAGACTCTTCCGGAAAGATGATGGCCTGGACGAGCTTTCTGGTCTTTCTGCGCTCTAAAGTGAAATCCTACTAGGCCCTTGTGACCAGAACATCCGGCATAGGATAACGTACGCGTCTGATGTGGTGTGGCAAAAAGATAA
>DAOURD010000106.1:0-5547 GCA_030625295.1 Desulfobacterales bacterium
GCTGAGGTGCTCTGCCTTGACAATTTCTTCACCGGTTCAAAGAGAAACATCCGAGACCTGCTGGACCGTAAGAACTTTGAAGTCATTCGTCATGACCTTGTTGAGCCAATCTTGTTGGAAGTAGATCAGATTTACAACCTGGCCTCTCCTGCATCTCCGGTTCACTATCAGTACAATCCTGTCAAGACTGTTAAGACAAATGTCATGGGGACCATCAACATGTTGGGTCTGGCCAAGCGGGTAAAGGCAAGAATCCTGCAGGCCTCCACATCAGAGGTCTATGGTGATCCTCAGCAACACCCCCAGAAAGAGACGTACTGGGGTCACGTGAATCCGATCGGGCTGCGGAGTTGTTATGACGAGGGCAAGCGGGTGGCTGAGACTCTGATGATGGATTATTATCGGCAGAACCAGGTTGATGTAAAGATAGTGCGTATTTTCAATACGTATGGCCCCAGGATGGCCGTTTCAGACGGGAGAGTGGTAAGTAATTTCATTGTCCAGGCGTTGAGAAATGATCCTATTACGATTTATGGAGACGGCAGTCAAACCCGCTCGTTTTGCTATGTTTCAGACATGGTTGAAGGGTTGGTGAGGATGATGAACTGCGATAACTTTACCGGTCCTGTTAACGTTGGCAATCCCAGGGAATTCTCTATCGCGCGGCTTGCCGGGCTTGTACTTGAGATAACCCAATCGAAATCGGAGATCGTTTACAGGCCGTTGCCAGAGGATGATCCCATTCAACGGTGTCCAGATATTACCCTTGCCAAAGAGAGACTAAGGTGGGAGCCCGTGGTTCCGTTGCGCGAAGGGCTGGAAAGAACCATCGAATATTTCAAGCAGGTTCTATAATTCCTCTACGTGTAAATGATGCTGTACGGCAGTGGGGATATATCCCATACGCCTGGCTTGGGTATAATGCTCTGGTTGACGACAGTCATCCAGAAATACTCAGAGTTCAATTCTCTCAACTTGCCGTCCTCTGGGAATCTGGCATGGCTGGTACGCTCATAGGTAGCCTGGAAGATCACAATGCCGGCGCCGTCTTCTTCTACGACGAGGTAATTTTTTTTGACGGTGTCAACCTTCAGGTTGTGCGTCTCGGCAATATTTTGTATGTCGGTGTCTGTCAGTTTCATTAATATGTATTTTGAAACACCCCTTTCCGAAATACGGTAAATAGCCCTTGATTCACTGCTCCCCACGTACACTGTAGATATACAGGAAACCCGTTTTAGGTATTGGGTTGCCACCATTGCCGCAGTCCGGCGGCCCCCTGATGTTAAAGGAAGTCCATAGTATTCAAAAAACTTTTTCTGGACCTCCTCAGCATAATCATCTCCCTTTTCATACAGATCCTTAGATATGTACCGCAGATCGCGGGCCATGTCCTCGGCGGCATCAGCGATGGGCCAGTCGATTCGAACATGAAAGTGAGAAAGGCCGTATCGATTTCTAGCCTTGATAGTGTGATCCCTCTGAATAAGAAGGGCATAATCAACCGGGAGCAAGCCTTTAAGAAAGTCTGAGAAATGGGGAGATTCAAAGAGCTTTATGTTCTTGAAATATTTTTTTGAAAACTGGACTGCTCCAGAGCGCATCAGGTTCTCTTTGGTCACCTTGTTATCGTCAAAGAATCGTATGTATTTCTTGTGGTCACTGCGAACGAAATCCTCCACAAAGATTACAAGGAATCGGTTGTGACGCTCGTATTCCACATCAGGAATGCGTGCTCTTGGCTTTAGCTCCCGTTTCTCCACAAAGGGATATTCAAGGTCTTTCTCCACAAAGTTATGATAAGATTCCACCAACCCATACTCTATAAGGTATTCGTCCAGTTCGTCCCTGAGGGCTTCATAGATTGAACGTCGCAGTCTGTCCTGGCGGCTCAACTCTTCACGATAGTTCCAGTAACTCACAGCTCCCCTCCTCAACCATTGCAGGTGTTCAGTCGCGTTACTCTATTCTATACTGAAATCGTGCCGTGAAGTCAATCCCAACAAACCCAACAAACTCTAGAAACCTAACTTTCATCGCCTGATGATTCGGCTATTGACGCGGTTTAGACGTTCTATCCACTCATAGATGCGCTCACGCCATATGTAAGCAGGAATCACAAAAGCAAGAGTGATAGCAATCAGTAAGGCTAAAGTGGCGTGGTCTTTCTGAAAGACCTGGGCACCCTGGAGGCTTAACATAAGGGTACCTGGCATCCGACCAATGCCAGCCATGAGTATGAAGACCTTTGCGGAGAGACTGGTCAAGCCAAGGAATATGCAGAGGTAGTCCTTGGGAAATCCTGGAAGAACAAACAGTGCGAAGAACAAAATGGCCCCCTGACGTTTCGCCAGAGCGTCAAACTTGCGGAGGTGATTGTCCGGGATCCATTTTGCTACATAGCGTCTCCCCAGTACACGGCCCAGTGCAAAATTGATTGCCGAGCCTGCTGTCAGGCCAATGGTGGAATAGACAAACCCCGGTAAGGTTCCAAAGAGATAGCCGCCCGCAAATCCACTGGCTTCTCCGGGAATAGGGGCAAACACAACCTGTAAGACCTGTGCCCCAACAAAGGCTATGGGCGCGCCAATAGGCCCCCAGACCCTCAGGAATGCCTCGACCTGTTCCCGGTCTCTAACAAGGGCATACCATGTTACGATTTTTTCCCACAGGGGAGTCCAGTTCAGGAATACAACCAGACCGAGGAGTCCTGTGCCTGCAAGAACCAAGAGAGCTAAGGTGATCCTATCGCGAGTCATAACGAAGAGGCTCTGGGAGACCATTCTGTGGAATGGTCAGCTCCAGGCGATAGCGCGATTTGAGATTATAATTGAAGGGGAGACCATATCTGAGGTTCTTTCCGTAAAACAGATTCCAGTGGGTGTTTAATTGAAGCATGGGCCAGGCAATCCGGTTTCCTTCCAAGACGTGAACAAAGGCTCCGCCCGCGTCGCTTAAACGTGAAAACAGGGATTCTTCATCAAATCCGAGTTTTTTTGCGATCTCGGTGCTATCGCCACCAGAGGTTATGGTGTAGGCCCCGTTTTCTTGTGCCTGCATGATTGCCTTCAAGATGGAGCGTTCCGGGCCTTCAAACCCGGGCTCTTCAGCCTTTCCGACAGGACCCTTCTTATATATGGTCTTGGCCTTCAAGAGGCGCGACACAAACCGTTTGGTGGTCTTTTCTCCAATGCTCCACAGATTGAATTCATCCTTTTTAGGATGGTTATGGATTTCTTCAGGGGTCATATTGAGGATATTCGAGTCATACCGGACGAGAAAATCAACCGGCGCAACAAGTTTTTTTCGGCCTGCAGGCCGACTGTAAAGGTCTTGAAAAAACTTGACAAGGCCCTTGGTGACGTTTTTTTCCAGAAATTTCTCTGTAGCCTGTCCGAAGTTGTACCGCTCATCCAACCTCGTCTCCTTGCTTAGGAGAGCAACGATTCCCGGGGTTCCTGCCAGCAAGACGCATGGGACTTTGTCAGAAAGGACCGAGTTTTTGATGAGACCCATATAATCGCCCACCTTCACACCACCAAAAATCGGGATGAAGGGGTATTCGATAATATGAATGACCTGCTTGTTTTCCATCATTTCTACCTCGGTCTGACGCCCCACCAGGTTTATGACGTTTGTAAACCCGATCATCGAAGCATGCTTGCGGTGGGAGGTGTTAAAGGCATCGTTTACATAAAAATCGATCAGGGGTTCTAAGACGGAAACAAACCGGCACCCGCTGTTAACCTCGTGAGGCCTGAGTCCTGGCTTGTCCAGAATAAAGACTTCATCCACCATGAAACGTATATTGTTCAAAACCAGGATTTCGCCATCCTTTAATGAAAGAATCTTATTGGTGACGAGTTTTTTTTGCGTTAGGTTACCTAAGTACTTGACCGCTTTTTTGGGCTGCCAGGGGCGGTTGATCAATTTCCTGATCGTCCTGGCATGTTGATCGAGTTCAATAAAATCATGTTTGCCTGGACGCCCCTGATGACCGATGACGACCACGCGCGCCCCGTAACCCGAGAGTTCTTCTAAGGTAAAGATAGCGCTTCGAATTCTTTCAACGCCCGCGATGCAGCCGTTCCTGTCAACCGGAACGTCAATTCCCGCCCGTACAAGTACAGTCTTGCCACCAAAGGCCTTGCGACCAAAAACCTGCTTGTACTTGGTGTGATACTCAACGGCGGTTATATCTTTCATACCGCCATTCGATGCGAGGCGATAGATGATATCATCAATGGTCAAAAAGTTAAGATAGGCGTTGACATTGTTAGAGGGGGGCAAATCCTTATTTGACTGCAGATCTTTGTCGGGGTTGTGATGCTGCTGTATGATATCCTCAATGGTCATGCAAAGTCCTCCTTTCCCTAACAGCAGAGATCGTCAAATAGTTGAGTCGTTGAGACCACTTAACGAGGTCTGAACAGACTTAGAATTTAAGCTATTAGTATAATGGCGGCATAAAATCAACCTTGAAGGGAAACACATGGGAGGTCGGTCTCGGCAAAATCATTCCCCTTGAAAAGAAGTGGTTCCCCGGAATATTTGGCGAGAGCATACGTGCCTTGCAATGGCAGGCGGGTCTGATTGGTAACAGAATTGAAGTTTCACTTTTTCAACTTTAGGCACTTTAGCTCACTTTAGGCATTTTAGGCACTTACTTCAGACCTGGTCGGGGGATTTTTGACTGGAGCCGGTTTTCCTTCTCCAGGGAGATACGGATACTGTCCAGAATGCCATTGATAAAGGCGCCAGAATCCTCAGTACCGAATTTCTTTCCGATATCTATTGCTTCGTTGATGGAAACTTTTGGTGGGATATCGTCGCAGTAAAGGAGTTCATAGACAGCGACTCTCATAATGTTGCGATCTGCCCTGGACATACGGCTAATTTTCCAGTTTTCTGAAAAGCTTTTGATTAAAGGGTCGATCTCGTGTTGGAATTCCTTTACGCCTTCGACCAGTCGAAGAAAAAAAGGCTTTGCATTTTTCGGGACTCTGAAGTGTTTACAAAACGACTCAACAGCTTCCCTTGAGTGATCCTGGGTCATATCGATCTGAAAAAGAGCCTGCATGGCAAGTTCTCTTGAGCGCCGGCGATTTCCCATAAGGCCAAATCGTAATGGTTCACCGCAGAGTACGCAGAGAACGCAGAGAAAATATAAACATAAGGCCACAAGGGTTTTATTAACTTTCAGCCTTGAGATTTCAGCGTAGCAGTTCGGCCCGTATTGTCATTTCGAATCCCGACTCGTCGGGATGAGAAATCTTGTTCGGAGGGTACACAGTTCCAAGCTAAGAGATTTCTCCCTGATGAGGTAATGCCACTAATGGGCGCATCCACTAGTTGGGGGAGCCAACAAAATCCCCCCTACCCCCCCCTTTAAAAAAGGGGGGAATCAAAGGAAACACCTCAAAGTCCCCCTTTTTCAAAGGGGGATTTAGGGGGATTTTTGAGACCGACAATGAAGCTGAATCACACACCCCCAAGTGCTGGATACGCCCGCCACTAATGATGAAGACCAGTTCGAAAAGAAACGCC
>DAOURD010000036.1:0-7655 GCA_030625295.1 Desulfobacterales bacterium
CCAGTCAACCTCAACGGACGATGTTACGTTCGCCCTGGGGAAGATCACGTACATGTGATTGGTTTGATTGGGATACGTGTACACAGCTTCCATCCGGATAAACTCAGGAGCCGCAAGGTTCCCCAAATTAATGGAGCCTGAATGAGGGCTATCATAATCCCCAGCCGAGTGATACGAAGAGGTTCTGAACGTGTAAGTATCCTCTGCGGCCCAAGTTCCAGTAAAGAAACCCGCTGGAATGGTGAAGTATAAATCAGCCCCGTTTTCAGGTTCAAAGATGAGGGTTGTGTCCCCATCCGCAACACCATCCTGAACATGACCGGTATCCTGACCATAGACTTTGTATGTGGTGGCTGTTAAAAAAACAACCGACCATACATCATCAACCGGACCAGGATCATCGTCAACTGCAATTTCCTTTGCCGGATCTGTAGTGCCTGCCGTAGTGACCTTATCCAGATAGGCTGCTAAGGCTGACATCGCTCCGGCTGGGTCAATTCCACGAGCCAAAGCCAAGTTGTATGGAGTCAGCTCTTTAAAAGCGCACTCCAGGGACGCGGCCTCCCTAATTGGTATGGATAAATCCTCCAATAGAGGGAAGCCTGATTCAAGCTTCCAATAATCGACATTTCCTGTGAACTTCGTGTTCGCAAGAGCACCAATCGACGCTGCCGCAAGGAGCACAGCGACTGCCGAAGCAATATTCGATGCGCTATCTCCTACTCTAATTTGAGCAAGCCCTAACGGGATTGTCGAGGTGTCTTTCGTCATTGGGCCACTTCGTGCCATATTAACTACCTCCTAATTAGTCTTTTCCATTAAGGATTGTTTGGCGCAGGCCCTTTTAGGGGCTTCTCAAAATAAGATTGCTAAATATCAGGTTGACCTGTAATCCTAAAATCAGCTTTCCCGGGAACATTGGGAAAGAAGTTTAATGTGTTCATGTGCCCACATGTTCTTCGTGTACACTTAAATTGTAAACTGCCATAAAAAAGTATATCCACAATAGTTTCATCTGTGCCCGAAATTCTTCCAAATCTAAAACGCCAAACTCCATTCGGCTTTCTTTCCAACAATTTCTTGCCACATTTCTCACAATAAATAAAGCTGGTCTTCGCTCTCTGTCCCCCCATTAACCTTTTGCCCCCCAACGCAGAGAGGCAGAGATGTATCTAAATTTTGTTCCATCTTCGGCCACATAATTATCAGACTCTTGCCGACCAGCAGGCAAAACGATCACAGCGGCCCCTATCGGTGCCCAGACTACATCATAAAGAGTCATGCGAGCCAGACCATCTGTTTGGGTATCATCTATCAAATAGCCCATAACCTTGTCTCTCAGAATGAATAAATTTACAGCCTCCGGATCTTTTCGGCTGTACATATAAATAGTGAAAGCCAATTCTGCCAATGAATCCATATCAGAAGGATTCAAGGCTATGATTATCCACTGATCCACTCTTACGGGAAGAGCTGCATATACATCTTGATAGCTTTTGTCAAAATCCAACTGTATAGACTCAGTGGTATGCAAGGAGTCAACGAAATATTTCTTTATTGATCTCATTATGTTAGATAATTTTGCTGTTTCATCCAGGGGCATTTTCCAGTTCCTTTAACAAATCAATAAGTTTTGGATAAAGATTCTCAACTACATACTCCTGAGCAGCCTTCTCAAACTCGTCTTCTCCATTGTATTCAATCGAGCACTTATCTAAAAACCACTGCAAATAAATCAGATTCCGGGGTGTAAACTCAACCCCAACCACAACCTGCTTGACTGAAATACCTAAAACATGCATTTAATCTTCGAAGCCCCCCAACTCACCAGCATGTTCCGCCAACCACTTATCGGCCCCTGAAGAAGCCATAACCTTCTTCAATCTCTTCTGATAAACGTCCCCACCTTCAGCAGTCTCGAAATAGGTGGCTCCCAAAACAACATCCTCCCGAAACTCTCCGGGAGGGAGTTTCTCACCAGCAAATTTTCCACCTATCTTACCTATATTCTTAGCTAATCTTTCATAATCTTTATCCAAAGACTCGCAAATTGCGCTGGCCAGGCCCGGCAAATATTTATGGGCAAATTGTTGATAGGTAGGAATAAAAACAGGTCTTGGAGGTTGGCCCCCAGAGTACTTTGTTGGGTTGGTACCAAATTCATTCCAAAAGGCATAAGTAGATGGCCTAATTGTTCCAGAAGGCCTTCCTCCGCGCATGGCCGCGAAACCTATTTTAGGGATATAAGCATTACCATAAATACCAACGCTGCGGCCAGCCTCTCCCCAACGCTTCTGAATGCCTATACTACTCAAAACTTTATCTGTTAAGCGCCACTGATTGAGACCACCAACATATTTTTCTTTTGCAGCCTCATAATCAGAACTTAAGGTGGGCCACTGAACTGGAAGGTCTTTCCCCCCAGTAACAATGTTTTCTTTAATCATCCCAACGACCAACTTACAAGCAGAGGCTGTAAATCTAGCACCTCCTTTCACGCCATCGCATTTATTATCAGCGAAGGATGCGAAATGATGGCGAGAATAACCAATCACCCGCTCAAAAGCGGTAATTTCACCGGCAAACTGGGCGAGGGGCTCCCGACCTAAAGTGAGTAGCCGTCCAGTTGTCGGAACTTTGGTCTTTCGATACATCAAACCCACCACTCTTCGGGGACCGGCAATCTCCGGCCGGATGGGAGATAAGCTTCGCGGCCCTTTATAATTATTGTGATAGGATCTCCAGCATCCACACACACAGTGTGGCCGCCCTGATGATAGCTCGCTCTCTCTAACTGCTTATCAATCTGGATTTTTTCTTTTCGAGTCAGCTTTTTCATACTCCCCTGGTATCCTCAGATAAAACGCAAGAGTGCACTCCTTCAAATTTCCTTTTTTCAACAAAGTCTACCTGAAAAAACTCAGTGTCTGAAAGCCATACTCGGTCTAATGGCTTTACACCGTAATAAGCAGAAATATACATTTGGTTATCCAAAATATCGTACTCCATAAAATCTTGAGGTCCAACGGCCCCCAAACCAGTGCCAAAAAATCGCTCAGTCAAAAGGACAGGTATATCAACAGCCACATTGGGCCAGGTGATTTCTTTCTTATAATCACCATCCCAACCCCCTTTTGTGAGCCGCTTTATCGTAACTACCTCATTACACTTATATAAAACAGCGTTATACCCAATAATCTCATTCTCAAAGAGCTCACCGGTCAAGTTCATAACTAAAAATTTTCGACCATCAACGATGAACTCAACAACCACACCACCTTCCGCCTTCGTAACATAAGTAAAAGAAGCCTCTATAAAAAACTCACGGATAAATGGTTTAGTCACCTGGCGATTTATATCAAAATCAAGATATTCTCCAAGTATTGTGGCCCCATCAGGCTTATGAATTTTGATAGAGGCACCTACTTCCTCATAAACCTCCACTAAATCAGACCCTATACCACTACTCATGTTCCAAGGCTCCGCCCAAGAAAGTCATAAGTGAATGTATTTGCGATATACAATGTGAAAGGAACACCACCAGCCGATGCTGGGAAAGCTTCCGGGTTCTCCTCAGTTGCGCGAAGAAAATCCTCGTCCATCTTCTTTAGCAACAAAAGATAGTGATCGAATCTTTGATTAAGATGTATCTGCTTATATTTAAATTTATGAGCGGACTCGATCAGGAAGATCTGAATTAAGTGTCTTTTGCCCCGCTCCATAAACCAAAAGGACTTAAATGGGTCAGTAACCGGATAGCTCCACTGAACCTCGGCAATTACCTTATCACTGGCCGATTCAAAAGCATCGTCTGCTACTTTAGAGGCAAGGGTACCTAACTCAATAGAGACCTTATCGGTAAATTCCTCAAGATTAGTTATTGCCATAGCAATTTACTTCTCCGGGTTGTTTAGTTTCTCTCTCAATGAAGCACTCTTTCCGATCTCAGTTTCCGTCTTTGCTGTGGATTTGGCATTCGGTCTTTTTACTGCCCTTTTCTTTATTGGTCTCGCTTCTGGCAAAACTTCGACTGTGCCCCTATTCCGCTCCAACTCATAAAGTATAAAACCGGGAAGCGTCTTCTCCGTGCCCTCAAATGTTGCTCCCTCATCAATAATTTGAGACCCATTCTTCAAGCGTGTAAGTACTTTGACTATCATTTTTCTTCTCCCTTAGAGATTGTCTGTTATTCATCATAAGAACAAAGGGCCTGCGCGGTGCAGGCCCTCTGTATTTCAATCTACACCAAACCCCACTACATCACGATCAGTTTGTAGGTCGTATCCGGATGATACAGAACCGGGAGCCCCTTATCAGCGACTCTCAGATAAATCCCTTCCGGATCCCATTGATCCTTGGTGTCTGCGAACATACCCCAGTTCCTACCGAGACCATGCGGAGCTTCCATAAACTCTGCAATTTTTTCGCCCTCGGCATTATCGGCGAACATGAAGAAGACATTATCCGGGATGAACTTCTTCCGCATAATGACTTTATCCTCATTGGCTTTAAAGGACTTAGTTGGAGCAGTGTCCACAGTCACTGTCCCAGCCACCACATCTACTGAGGCAATGGTCTCATCTTCCCAGACATTAACCTCAGACATGTCAATAAACCGGAGGGTTCCCCCAGCCTCAAAGTCAGAGGCATCATCAACAGGGATAACCGTAGTAGCCCCCCCAGTCACAGCTCCAGTCAACCAACCGGTAATTTCAAACATCTCATCATAGATTGTCATTGGGCCAACACCCAAAAGGGTCCCGATTACTTGAGCAGGATTTGTGAAAAGATCTCCCTCCCCAAAGGCACTCTTTTTGAGCAAATTCTGAATATCTTCATCAAGAATCAGAACTTTCAAAAGCTCACTGTTGAGTATTGTGTGATTAATCACGGACATGGAATCTTCGGATACAACTTTCTTTCCTTCGAAGATGTCCGATAATGGATCCCGAGTTGAACCAGTTCCCCAAACATAATTACCAGTTAAGGTTACTATGTGAGTGGCTGGGATTCCATAACTAATGCTGATTTTGGTCCCACCCTTTTGCAGATAAGTGAGATTACCATCCAACAGCATCTTGCAGCTCATCCACTCACGCCTGCGATCCACCCTAAATCGGAGCTTCCTGGATCCACGGGACAGCTTTCTTTCAGCCGTTTGATAAGTCGCCCAAGTTCCGGGCTCCCGTAGATTGTTCAAAAACTCCTCATCATAGTACATCTTTTCTTTCCAATAGGCTGCCTTCGCACTTGCTTCCCCAACCCCATCGACTCCTACCATGGGGGCGATTGAACCAGGAGCCACAAACGGGGTCATCCCAGCGGTGCCGTACTCCAATTCCCACTTTATGGTATCAGAGTCATACTGCTGAGTAGGAAACAAGTTCGAGAAGAACATGGAAGGTGCCCTGTCGAACTTGCTGATCAGTTTATTTAGTGTTACCAGCTCAAGAGCCGGTATGCCTGCTGAACCTTTCATTTGGCACCTCCTTATTTCAGAATTGTGTGCTGGCCGTCATCTACTGTCCCAAGGGCAGTGGCTGCAGCCGCATCAAAGTTAACCAGGGAGTTTGTATAGAGAATGGCGTTGGAAATCAAAACCGGTGTGATCGCTCCCTGAGCAATCTCACCAACGCCAGTGTCAATGTCCTTATCCAAGATGTACTTAGCTGTGGACAGCTTTCCCGCGGCCCCTGCCTCAACATAGCAACAGAGGGCCTTGGCCACTGTGTTGTTTGCGGTGGTGATCCCGGTTGTGAAGGTAATAATTGCGAAATGTGGATGTGTATCACGATCAATAGTTATGATCGCCCCACCATCACCATACTCTGGTGTGTTGTTCGCAAGGATCAGATCGTCTCCCACTTTGAACTTGTAGGAGTCTTCCATGGTTACATGAATAATAGCTACACCTGTGGCAACATCAGCCAGGGCAAATGCCCGACCGACATCACCCACAGTAAACAGGGTTGTGGCGCAAGGAACCAATAGCCCCTTACCACCAGTTGTGAGGGCCGAGATATTCTCAGCCATAATGGTCCCGGCTCGGAGTACACCATACCCGGGCTGACACGTCTTATCTTTTATGAGGGCAATCTCTCGAATCGAAAAGTATAGGGCCTTGTAACCAGGTATTTCCGGCCCCCTATTCAATTGAGGAGTGCTTCCTCCAATAGCTCCGCTTGCCATAAGGCTAACCTCCTATATTAATGAGTCGCGCTAGTGGGCTAGATTAATGAGCCTCTTTAGATGCCTGGCCCACATAACCCAACATCCTGTCAACGATGGTATCCGACTTCAACTGATCACTGGCCTTAGAAGAGCCGTCAGCATCTCTGAGAGAAATACCAAAACCCTCAACTTCCTGGCCGCTCTGAGTCTCCCAATCAGCGATCTCGGCCACAACGGCTTCGGTAAACGCAGTCTTGTCAAAAATGCCGTCAGCCATAAACTTATCTCTGGAGACTTGCTTCTTGACTTTTGGGTGCAACCACCCCGGCAAACCACTTGCTGCCAAGGCAGTCAACCAAACGGCCTCAGCCTGGGAAGCTACGTCAGACTCGTCCCGGAGAGCATCTTTCTTTTCCAAAGAGAGACATCTGCCCTCTATCTTGGTAAAGCTCTCGGAAAGAGTAGTCTTTTCCGTGGTCAGAGCTGCAATCTGATTATCCTTTTCAACCATCTGAGCCTGGAAACCGCTAACCGCCTCTGCTACGGCGGTGGCTATGGCATCAGCGGTCACTGCTTTGGTAGCCTCAACAGCTTCAGCCATAAGTCTCTCGTACTCTTCTGGAGAATCTTCTTTTAACTTGTCCAAATCCATACTAAACACCTCCAATTTGTCGGTTATTTGATCATGATCCGACCCGATATTTTCCACTTCTATATCCACAGTGTGCCCACTAGAAGAAAAAACCTGCGCCGTGGTTTGTTCGTCATATCCGAACACACATATAGAACACTCTTTAAAATCACATTTTCGCCATACCGTTCCAGGCCCCTTGAGAGTCAGGCCGTTTACTTCTACAGAGGAGCCGTCCTCCACCCGCTCAATTACTGTGGGTCTGGCGGAGATTGAGGCTTGATAAGGAAAGCCTTTCCTGGAGTTTTCGACAAATTTGTCAACGTCCCCATTCTCCAAAAAAGTAACTTCTTTCTCAGTGAAAACAAGGCCTTCCTCTTTGGAAACCTGCGGCTTCTTCGAAAATCCCAACTCCATACTCGTAATATGATCTCGAAGAATAGGAAACTTGGGCTTCTTAAAAGAAATACCATCCAAATCAATGGCAAGATTATCCCACCACCAGTGGCCCTTAATTATTTTGCCGGAATATCCAACCATTCGGAACTTGCGAACACCATCTGAAGATTCAGAAAACTCAAATTCCGGATTTTCCTGATCCATAATATGCAGAGCATTTATATCCACTGGCATACTTTGTGATTGCTTTTTCTTGTCTTTCATACCAATCGCCTTTGCATGTGCATTTAAGTGAGCCTTAATTGCTGAGGATGCCTCTTTACCCGACCGGGCCCCGCCTGCATGCTGTAGGGCTGAGGCCAAACCACCACGATGAAGATACATTTTTCCACCAGAGGTCCAATGATGTGGGTAGCGTCGGCCTTTAGTATCCGCAAATGCTGAATCAGGTAAA
>DAOURD010000051.1:0-6706 GCA_030625295.1 Desulfobacterales bacterium
AAGGCGTTTGCACAATCCAGAGACGAAAGAACTCATCATCGAACCTGTATTTTCCCTGTTCCCCCTTTTCCAGAACCCCTCTTTTTTCTAAGGCTTTTAGGGACGACTGGAGAGATGAAACACCAAGTCGCCATTTTTCCAGGAACTCCCGAGAAAAAAGGCTGGTAGGGTCATCACTTGCCAGAGGCCCCTTGGGGGGACGTTCTTTACTTTTTAACTTTCTCGATTTCTCAATTGGTTCGATTCGTCTGGTTCGTTGGGATCGATCATTTGGTCTATTGGTTCACTCTCCTTTTGAAGACCATTTGAGGGAACGGTTGTCGCCTTCACCAAAGCAAGTATTTCTTATTTGTCAGACAGGATTTACAAGATGTCACTAAGAACAGGAAAGTCAGCGGGGTAACTTGTTTTCAAGGGGAGGAATAGGAGACGTTGTTTCCTGAGTTGAATAACTTTCCTTTTTTTTGGCCCACTCGCTTCGCTCATTCGAGACTCAGACAACACAGAGGCTTTCCATTTTCTGCCCAATCGGGACGCCCCGATTGGGAAAAGCAAACTCAGGCTGCAGCACCCGCCTGAAAGGCTGATTAAGGCATATTCTCGAAACCCATACCCACTTGGGTGAAATGGTCATCATCAGTCAGAATCGACGTCACTCCCAACTCCTTCATGACCACCATTGACGTCAAATCCGTAAACGAAATTTTCGGTTTGTCTCTGAACCTCAAACGTAGCTCTTTTGCTTCCTCGAACCTTTCAGGAGAGACCCATTCGAGATTCAAATATCCTTGCGTAACAGCTTTGCCCAAAAGCGCCACTGATTCTTCAGCAAGGGACAGAGGTAACCGACGGAAGAGTAATGTGAATGTCTCATCAAGGACATAGTCGGTAGTACAGATGCTGCCCCCATCTAAACGGCATTCCCGGTAAAGAGCATCAACCTCAGAATGTCTTGGCTCGCGTTTATTATGAATTACGACCCAGCCCCAGGTATCAATAAATAGTATTTCTCTCATTGCCCGTACAATTCTTGATCAATTTTATTTGCAAAGGGATCAATATCTGCAATACCCAGAAGTTCCAGGATAGGGTCTTTGGTAGGATCAACTTCAGGTTTCTCTGGCACCACCCTCCCCTTAGAACGCTTCCTTTCAAGAAACTCTACAAAATCCAAAACTTCCTGAATATCAGGTTCAGGGAGTTTTTCCATCTTATCTATTAATCGTTCCTTTAAGACAGTATCTCTCTTTAGATCCATTATTCCTCCCTCTATTATCAAAAACGTCTTCGAGTACAACGGGAAACTTGGGGACGTCATTGACTAGGTTGACTTAATCAGGAACGCCCGCTTGGTCCTCAACGCTAACTCAAATTCCCCACCTTTGTACTAACAAAATTTCCCCCTTGAGATTCACAGTTCTTAACGCCCCGCTGCCAAGTCCATAGACCCCGCCCTTATTTTTACAAGATACCCCGCCCATCCTACTATTTTGCCCTTATGCAGCCTCTATACGACAGGATCATCTTGCATATTGTTGCGGCGAGTCAGAAAACCTCCGGGTTATTCGGAGGTTATCATGAAAAAACAAAGACGCCGTTGCAAGCACTGCAGATGCCTTCTTGAACCATGCCCCAGAGTACCCAAGCATGACTACTGTAACAAAAAGGAGTGCCAAAAGGCACGGAAAAGGGACTGGCAAAAGAAAAAAATGACTGAAAACGTGGTCTATTGTAATGACCAGAAGGATGCCCAGAAATTGTGGCGAGAAAACAATCCCGACTATTGGAAAGAATACCGAGAAAACAATCCTTGGTACACCAAACGTAACAGGGAAAAACAGAGAGAGCGGAACCGGTCGCTGAGGGCCAAAGCTTGCCGTAAGCCTGATTGCCAGCCGATTGCAAAGATGGACGCGATAGGCCCTGAAACTGCTGTATTTTCAGGCAGATATAGGCTTATTCCCCTCACAGGTCAAATGATTGCAAAGATGGACGCGATAATCGTCGAAATAAGTGCAATATCGACCGGTTAGAGTAAAATTGGTCAAATGATTGCAAAGATGGACGTGTGGACATTCATCAGTTGTTTTTGTTAGAGGCCGGAGCATGAACATTGAGGCCCGAGAAATTGATCTGCATCAGATTGAGCTTCGCTATGCCCATACCAGGGTGAAGAATGAAACGATTTTGCGCAGGCTCCGTAGTTCTATTGAATGCTATGGTCAGATCACACCGGTGCTTGTGGTTCCTGACAAAGATAATCGGTTTGTTCTTATCGATGGATACCTTCGGCTTCAGGTGATGCGGATGTGCGGCAAAGACACGGTAATAGCCCGTATTTGGGAAACGGAAGAACAAAATGCCTTGCTTACGGTTTTGACCAAAAGTGATGCGCGGCAGTGGGAGGCTGTCGAACAGGCGTCGATGCTATCGGAACTTATCGTTCGCTTTGATCTGTCCATGGAAGAGGTCGCCAAAAGAGTGGGAAGAGACAAAAGCTGGGTAAAACGACGACTGGATCTTATTCGGGCTTTGCCAGAAGATGTGCTAAGCGCGGTTCAATCCGGACATGTTTCCACCTGGGCCGCATCCAGGATATTGGCACCGTTGGCGCGCGCCAACACAGAACATGCGCAGCACCTGACCGCGCACCTGCTAAAAGATGCTGTTTCCACAAGAGAACTTGATCGTTTCTACGCGCACTATAAAAAATCCAATCGAAATGTCAGAAACAAGATGATCAATAATCCTGCCTTGTTTCTTAAAGCTGCAATGTCAAGGGATGAAGATAAGGCCGCTATGGGATTAAATAACGGTCCTGAGGGAGCATGGCTTAAAGATATCAGCGTCGTATTTCATATTCTTATACGACTTAAGAAACAGCTTCCAACGGTCTTTTATCCCCAACAGCCGGAGATAGACCGCAAGGAGCTGGTGGACGTATTTAAAAAAGCCAAGGCTGTGTTCGAATACTTGCATAAGGAGATAATAAGTCATGATCGATCCGCAAACCCGGTACACAATAAAGGAGATGCATAAACGAGGCGTTTCTATCAGAAAAATCAGTTCGATCCTCAATATAGACAGAAAGACCGTGCGCAAGATAATTCAGGGCAATCACCCTGGGCAAAGCTTGAAATCATCACAATACGCAAGGCATCTTCCGGTAGTCAAAGAACTCTATACGCGCTGTCAAGGCAATGTAGTAAGGGTGCAGGAAATCCTTTCAGAGGAACATGGCATATCTATGCCTTATACATCCTTAACCTGGCTGGTCCGTGAAGAGGAATTGAGGCAGCCAAAGAAAAAACAGGCCGGTAGTTATACTTTTGAACCGGGTGAGGAGATGCAGCACGATACTTCACCATACAGACTTTTCTTTGGTAAAAACAAGACATCCGTTCAGTGTGCTTCTCTGGTTCTTGCATACAGCCGTAAGCTCTATATCCAATTTTATCCCCGGTTCACTCGATTTGAGGCCAGGTCTTTTCTGACACAAGCCTTTACGTTTATGGAGGGAACCTGCAACAGATGCACAATCGACAACACCAGCGTACTTCTTGCCCATGGGACCGGCCCTGATGCGGATATGGCGCCTGAGATAAAACTCCTTGAGAGGATATTCAGTACCCGGTTCAAGGCCCATAACGTTGGCCATTCTGATCGGAAGGCAAGGGTTGAAAGGCCCTTTGGGTATATAGAAGGCAACTTTCTCGCCGGTCGTACGTTTGCAGGCTGGCAGGACCTTAATGCTCAAGCTCTAGGGTGGTGCGAGACCGTGGCTAACCAGAAGATAAAGCGGGTATTAGGGATGAGCCCGGACCAGGCGTATCTTATGGAAAAGCCTTTTCTTAACCCCCTGCCTCCCTACATACCCCCGGTTTATGAGACTGTGTATCGGGTTGTGGATATCGAGGGCTATGTCAACCTGGATACGAATCGATATTCCGTGCCTTATAAACTCATCGGCAACAAGATTGAGGTGCAAAAGCACCTGGATAAGGTGATGGTTTATTTTAGACGCCAAGAGGTGGCCCAGCACAAAAGAGAACTGGAAAAGAAACGGACCAGGGTAACAAATCCTGCCCATCGCGCCCCTTACCTCAGACAGAAGGCATATAGCGGTCCTTGCAAAGAAGAGCGCATGCTGAAAGGAGAAAACGAGATCCTGGATAACTATGTGGCCGAACTTAAAAAGCGATCCCATGGCCGTGGGGTAGCGAAATTCAGGAGGCTTTTGGAAGTCAAACGAACCTACCCCAAAGACGCGTTCCTTGCCGGCATCAGCAAGGCCTTTCAATATGGCCTCTATGACCTTAAGCGGCTGGAAAGTATTATTCTATCCTATGTTGCAGGCAATTTCTTTGAACTATGATGTACAGCCAAATCGAAACCCTTTTGGAATCGCTCAAGTTGAAAGGCATGCTCCGGGTACTTTCGCCCGTGTTGGATCGGGCTGAAAAAGAGGGATGGTCCGTCTCCGACACCTTGGCTGAGCTTCTCAAGGAAGAATTGCATTATCGCAAGGAACGGAGCCTGGAGAATCGGATCAAACATGCTCGTATCCCCTGGAACTGGACCCTTTCTACCTTCCCATTTGAAAGACAGCCGGCCGTCAAAAAAAGGCAGATCATGTCCCTGACTACTGCAGGCTTTGTGGAAAAGGGCGAAAACATCGTCTTTATCGGTGAACCAGGGACCGGCAAATCAGGGCTGGCGGCAGGGCTTTTGCGGGAGGCATTGATCTCGGGATACCGAGGCCTGTTTTACAATGTTCAGGACCTGCTCAATGATCTTTACGCGTCGTTGGCTGATCGTAGAACGACCAATATGCTCAAAAGGCTTTGTCGCTATGACGTTTTGCTCCTTGACGAACTTGGGTATTTAAGCCTGAGTGTTGAACAAATGAATGCCTTTTTCAAGCTCATGGCCGAACGTTACCAGGCCAATAAAGCGACCATAATCACCACGAACCTGGACTACCCCAAATGGTATGACCTGTTTAAGCCCAAGGACATGGTTGACGCATTGCTTGACAGGCTTCAACATCGATGCATCACCATACGTATCAACGGCCATTCGCTTAGGAAAAGACCTGATCCCAGCGCGAAAAAAGGCGGGAAAACATCAAAAAAATGAGACAACGATTTTCCAGCCAGGAGCTCTTCACATTACGAAACCATATCCCCATTGATATCCTGATCGAAAAGGTCCTGATGGTTCCATCCAAGTTCAGCGAGGGATTTTTTCGATTCCGTTGTCCTTTATGCGGCGCATTCAATACGGCCACAAATCGTGATACCAACCTGGCAAGATGTTTTTACTGCAACAAAAACTTCAACACCATCGAGATGGTTATGGCCATCAGAAAGACCGACTTTATTGAAAGCGTAAGGTTTTTAAAACAATGTCATAAAACTTTGTCCAAGAATAAAGGCAATTGCCCTGCTCCAACCACTGTTGGTCCAGGTGCAGACGGCTTGCCCTCCTCTGCGTGTCAGGATACTGAGGAAAATACCGGCATTTTCAACTTAGATACCCCAGTGAGGTCTCAACGCAAAGCGTGTGAAAAACCGGTTGCCATCGGCAGCATTTTGCATAAAAGCCTGCTGCATTTAACCCAAAAACATCACCACAATGAAAGAAACTTATCTACCCCTCCTGCCCTCGAAGCATGTTTGTCCAAGGTCCCTCCCCAAAGCTCCATAATAAACCGCATTGAAAGGCTCGAACAGCAAATAGAGAGCCTCTTTAAGCAACTTCAACATCTCAATGCTGCTATTGGCATCCAAAACCGATCGCTCTAATCATCCTCCATCAAAGTCCCTCCATAAGGCTACAAACCAATCTCCACAAACAGCCGGCGGGCTATTTCAGGGGGATCGGCGGGATAGGCGGGGTGTCGAATGCATAGATTAAAGCACAAACCTATGCGCATCAAGATGAGGAATTTAAGTTAGCACAAAGCGGGGAAAAAATCTTAGCGGCGAGGCTATGCTCAACTTGGGAGCCAAACAGACTCCGCCAAAGGTTAACCGGGTGCCATATATCCCGATGCTGTCCGAAAACAATGTAAGACAAGGATTCTTTGAGGATATTGAGTTTGAGACCCTTCGTGATGCCCTACCATCTTACCTCCAAGGTTTTGCTACTTTTGGTTATCTGACAGGCTGGAGAAAAGAAGAAGTAAGCGGTTTGGTCTGGGATCGAGTTGATATGAACAACCGTACTGTTAGGTTGAATCCTGGGGAAACCAAGAACAAGCAAGGTCGCAATATGTACATGGAGGATGAGCTTGTGGTGGTCATGGAGGAACAACTGGCTGACAAGCGCAAAGGCTGTCCTTACGTGTTTCACCGGGATGGTCAGAGGATTAAAGATATCCGGTTCACGTGGAACCGTGCTTGCCGAGAGACCGGCTAATGGGCAAAAAGTGGCGTAATTGGTAGGCGTGATGGAAAGAGCTAAGTTATTGAAATCATGGTGCCTGGGACGAGAATCGAACTCGTACAGAGACTAAGCTCCGAGGGATTTTAAGTCCCTTGCGTCTACCTATTCCGCCACCCAGGCTATTGTATTTCGGATGTTAGATTTGCGGCTCACGCCATGAAAACAGTACGGATTTCGGATTTAACGGAAGCTGAAGTTATTTATCTGAACATTCAGGCCTGACAGTATTTTAGCAGGCGCTAATTGTCAAGGCTCT
>DAOURD010000256.1:0-3765 GCA_030625295.1 Desulfobacterales bacterium
AAATCCCAACCCATTTCAATCGCCAACCACTGCGGAAGAAGCATTATTGACCGAGAGAAATCCAAGCCTGCGTTTTCGATATGATTCCTTATTGCCATTGAAAACGGACTTGTCGCCGTCACAACGGACGTGAGCACCCCCGGAGCGTCTTCTGTAGATTCCGGATCGTTTGCTGCGCAGCAGGATAGGGGATGCGAACAGACAAAATGCGTTCGACACACGACTGGCCTAACGGGATAGGCGCTGCATGCGCCATTTACCAGCAGAGGGCAGCAATGGTCGTAGTTGGAAAGATCTGTCTGCTCGTCGATGTTGGCCGACGGATATCTGCCCGGCCTGGAATTGTCCCATTCATGCCATTGTTGCGTTCGCATCCGAAGGTCGTTTATCTGGTCTACTGACAATTCCCGCTTGACATATTGCGCCAAGGTGTGGGCCTCTGCAATGTTCGTAAGGATAAGATAGCGGCAACAGTGACAACAGCCCAATTTACAAGTTGGAATGATGCCATCTTCGCTACGCAGCCGATCCAGTCCGCATGCAGTCGCTTCATCCACTGAAGAATACACGCCGTTGACGAAGTTCTCTTGCGGTGTAATTGGGATATCGGCTCCGAATTCCTCAGGGCCCATACCGAAATTGCTAAACTCCCTCAAACTTATGCCCCCCTTTCTTCCCATCAGCAACGTTGTGGGAAGGATTGTGAAATCGCGTTATCACTTCGTTTGACAAAATTGTACTATGACTCTCTAACGTTCGAGGTTCCCTTAACATGTCACAGACAAAATAGGCACCTCGCCTCACGATGACAAGGTGCCTATGATGATCGAACAGCTCTAGTCTAGAGTTTAGTAACGTTCAGTGCCGAAGGTCCTTTGGCGCCCTGTTCTACGTCAAAGGTCACCCGGTCACCTTCAGCAAGGGTTTTAAATCCAGACCCGCTAATGGCGGAGTGATGGACAAACACGTCCTTGTCCCCATCCCGCTCAATGAAACCGAATCCCTTCTGGTCACTGAACCACTTCACGATTCCTTCTTCCATAGCGATTATCCTCCTTTATTCTGTTTTCGTACAGTTTCAGTAGTTATTTCTGGAAAGGGCTAAAGAATCACATCTGTGAGACAAAAGATGGGATTAAAGCGGGTTCCAAAAATAGGGATCCTGATTTCCGTACTCGATCCCGTTCCTTCACATCACGAAGGGTCAATGGGAAGGCGGTAATTGAACCGATTTACTTGCTTTAGTCCGTCTAGGCTTATGTGTCAAGAAAACATCGCGGGGCATGGTAATTTGGTCTCTTAGAAATAGGGCAAATCAAAATTGGTTCATGTATCCGAATGGTTACACATGCGTTGATCGACTGTATACTATATGTCTATCACGGTTCATGCGGAGATCCCGACTTTGCAGATACCTTATCAGAGATCCTTGGAAAGCCTGGGGTCGTGGAAAGCCTGAAAGCCTGGGGTCGCATCTTCTCGTCCTCTTCTCGTCTTCTGATCAGAGTGCCATGGCACTTTCCCCGCAATAGTGGGCTTCCCTCTCTTTGGCCACGACAGCGCTTGCCAGGTAGTCATCAAAGCTCATAAGCCGGTCAATGGAACCTTCCGGGGTGAGTTCCACGATACGGTTGGCCACGGTAGAGACGAACTGGTGGTCATGGGAAGCAAAGAGAATCACCTCGGGAAAAACCATGAGCCCTTCGTTGAGGGAGGTGATGGCCTCCAGATCCAGGTGGTTGGTGGGCTCATCCAGCAGAAGCACATTGGAGCCGGTCAGCATCATGCGGGAGAGCATGCAGCGCACCTTCTCCCCGCCGGAAAGAACCCCGGTCTTTTTCATGGCCTCTTCTCCGGAGAAGAGCATGCGGCCGAGGAAACCGCGGGCAAAGTTCACCCCCTCTTCCGGAGCGTACTGCAGCAACCACTGGACCAGGGGCATCTCAGTCTCGAAGAAGCGGCTGTTCTCCTTGGGGAAGTAGGAGGTGGTGACGGTCTGGCCCCATCGGAAGCTGCCGGAGTCCGGCTCCATCTCCCCTGCCAGGATCTGGAACAGGGCGGTTTTGGCCAGGCTGTTGTCTCCGACAAAAGCGATCTTGTCCCTGCTGTTCAACACCATGCTGAAGTTGTTGAGGACCTTCTCCCCATCGATGGTTTTGCTGAGATTTTCGATTTCCAGGATCACGCTCCCGCAGGGGCGTTCCGGCCTGAAGGCAATCCAGGGGTATTTTCGTGACGAGACCGGCATCTCATCCAGGGTAATCTTTTCCAGGAGCTTTTTCCGGGAAGTGGCCTGTCTGGCTTTGGAGGCGTTGGAGCTAAAGCGCTGGATAAACGCGGTCAGCTCTTTGGCTTTTTCCGTCGCTTTCTTGTTTTCGTTCTGTTTCTGCTTCTGGATCAGGCGGCTCGCCTGGCACCAGAAGTCGTAGTTGCCCACGAAAATCTGGATCTTGCCGTAGTCGATATCGGCAATGTGGGTACAGACCTGGTTGAGGAAGTGACGGTCGTGGGATACCACGATCACGGTATTCTGAAAACGCGCCAGAAAATCTTCCAGCCAGGCGATGGACTTGTGATCCAGGTGGTTGGTGGGTTCGTCAAGGAGCAGGACATCGGGGTTGCCGAATAGGGCCTGGGCGAGAAGCACGCGGACCTTGTCCCCCCCTTCCAGCTCTTTCATCTTCAGGTGGCGCATCTCTTCGGGAATGCCCAGGCCGTTGAGGAGAACCGCCGCTTCGGACTCGGCTTCGTAGCCATTCATCTCAGCGAGCTCCGCCTCCAGCTCACCGGATCGAATGCCATCCTCTTCGGTGAACTCCGCCTTGGAGTAGATGGCGTCCCGTTCCATCATGATGGCATGGAGCCGCTCGTGCCCCATGATCACCGTGTTGAAGACGGTTTCCTCGTCGTAGGCAAACCGGTCCTGCTTCAGGACGGCGATGCGCTCGCCGGGCCCTACGCTCACCGCCCCTTTGTCGAGTTCGTTCTCCCCGGAAAGGATCTTCAGGAAAGTCGATTTGCCGGCGCCGTTGGCGCCGATAAGGCCGTAACAATTACCGGGGGTGAACTTGATATTGACGTCTTTAAACAAAACGCGCTTGCCATAGGCAAGCGCCACGTTGGATGCGCTGATCATAATTTGTTCCTCATATGTATGCCGATGAAAGGCAAACCCTTCAAAACGGCGCTGCACATCCGGATATCGAGGGGTCCGCAACGCGTCCGCCTATTGTGTGGAGACGCTCCGTACCCTGATCCCCAGAGTGCAGGGACGAAGTGCCGTGGCGTCGACATGTTACGGACCTACCGATATACTGGATGTAGGTTTGAAATAAAAAACCACGGGCCGTTTCAACCCGTGGTTCATGCGACGTATGCTTATAGCGTATCGCACTTAGGTAAGCAATCTTTTTTTTACGTTTCAGTCTTCAGGTTTTTCCGTAAAGAAAAAAACAAGATTCCCCTATCAAAAGCACCTTACCATCCACGCTGTAACAGATTGTATTTAATTCTAATTTTATCTCGAAGTAATATATGAATGTACCCCATTGGCCCCCCGTCCTCAAAGTTCACTTGTTCCATGGTCAACAACGTCTTTGGTTTTGGACGAATATTTAATATTTAAGATGTACACCCCTGTCTTCCATTATAACTGTAAAACATTTCCTTCAACACATGAGAAACCAAGTCCAAATCAGCCAGCCCTGCGCACGTTCAACACGAACGTCCCTTCATACTCATTAATCTAACTTGTGGTTTCATATC
>DAOURD010000275.1:0-3594 GCA_030625295.1 Desulfobacterales bacterium
ATTTCGACCTGCCCGCCATTGCCAGAGACCTGCCCGCCATTGCCAGAGATGATAGCATATAAGATGTATGCCCTAGGTGGCGATGGCAGGCGGGTGCCGGCACATAAGCTGAATGCTGTCTCAGGCGTTGGCAGGCGGGTATTCGAATTTCGGATTTCAATGCTGCTGCAAAATGAGTGTACTAGGTTGAGGACTTATGAGACGCGAATCTAATCGGGCCTTGAAGGGTCTCCCCCTTCTGTTTTGCTCTCAAGTTGCGGCGAAGCCAGGTTCACATCCCCGGCCGCAAGGGCCGTGTCTGTAAGGGAAAATCCTTCTGCTGAATCGAGCGGTTTGACCCTGCCATTTAGTTTGCCACCAGTTTCGAGTCTTATGGTCTTGCAAGCAACCTTTCCCGAAAAGACGCCCGTACTTAATATCCTCAGACTCTCATAGACCGTAATATCACCTTGAAACTCACCCCCAATAATCATTTCGCGCACCCTGGCCGGGGCATCGACGCGACTTCCTTCAACCGTAACCACTGTATTTCCAATAAGGGCGCCTTTCAGTGAGCCCGCTATGATCAATTTTCCCTTTACGTTAAGGGTTCCCTCTACCAAGCAGTCTTTATCGATGATGGAAAGACTTTTTTGTTTATCCGCCATGGTGTGCCCCTTTGTTGAAATTGACAAGGATCAAGCCGAGTGTAGTATACTCCCTTTGAACCACGATGCTGTATTCCTTATCCTTGTTGTAACCAATTCGGTCTGAGCCAATCCCCAAGGGAAAGGCCGCACCGTCAGAAAAAAGGCGAATCTTGGTACCAGCCCCCTTCAAAAAAGCCTGAACTCCGGTGTTCGTTGGAATGTTGGTCTTGATGTCAACGATGTTGATTATGTCCTTTGAATCAATACTCAGGGAATCTCCTGGGAAGAGACAACGCTTGACACCGTGATTTACCTGGACAATTATGTAGTCAAGTTCCGGCTCTGCCATCTCGACGAACAATCGTCCCATCACGGTGTTGTCACGGGTTACCACGACCTGATATTTTTTCCCTTGGCCAGCGAGCGAGTAGCGCTTCCACAGGTCACGGCCGGTGTGTATCACGTAGCCTCGATCCTCTCCTGTATTATTTTTCCTGTCTCCCACATACCCCTTAAAGTTTACCACGATTTCGGAAGGGCCTGCCAGGTTCGTGGTGACGTCCACTATCTCTAATCTGTCGCCTCTTACCAACTTCACACAGGCCTGGTTCATAAAAAGATGCTCTTTGCCATTAATCCTTGTCTCGAAGAAAAGAACCTCCGGTAGTGCGGAAACAGTATGAGCCCGCGTCTGACCCGCATCAAGAACGATGTTGATCATGCCGCACGGGTGGTGATCCTTGCGTACTACAACCTGAGTCGGACGCATAATTCGAATCGGCTTACGCATATCGTTAAAGGTTCCGTGATCCATGATGTCTGCGCTGAGACCACGTTTATAGTTCGCCTCGATATGGGAGATGCTGACAACATCACCTTGTCTGATGCGCAGGGTATGTCCGTTTGTAATGGCAAAGGGGATGTTATTATTTACTGCCATCACTATATATCGCATGACCGGCGGATCCAGGTAGATGTTAGGAGTTTCCGGTACAATGCCGAGCAGTTCCATAAAGGCGTTGATGGCAAGGTTGTGGTGGTATACCTTCGTTTCCAGAGGAAGAGACTTGCTCGTCTCAATGCCAAAGGCAGGGATACCACATTGAAAGAGGGCATAATAGGTTGCAGATTTCCGTTGCTCAGGATGAATGGTATCTGGATCTCTGGTACGATGATTGTTGAAACGGAACCGATGCCCCGGCTCCTTTATATGTAGGTTGATCCGGTCTATCGCGCGCCCGGCCATATCGCCCAAACGCAAGGTTTCGCCTGTTTCGGGAACGGTATAAGTTTCGCAGTCGGCAATAATCGATTGTCCGTACCGCTTCGGGTTCCTCATGGGGCTTTCCCAGCGTTCGGAATAGAACCCGGAACCGTCATGGAGATTGAGGAGGCAGTTGCTTTCCGAAATGAGCCGTTTCAGGATGACGACGATTTTTGCCTCATAGTTCTCTTCGGAGCTCTGTCCGAATTTTCGGTTCATGTCTTCATTGACCTGGCGGCGATTCAGCAAAATGGAATAGAAGTTTGCCCTTGGTACTACGATCAGATTTCCTTTAGCCAGCGCCATATCTGCATAAAGGTCGGCAGACAGGAATCCCCCCGGTTCGTTCCCCTGGATTCCCCCAATCAGAAGCAAAGTTTTGCCGGGCTCTTTGCCGCATATCCTGTACACATGAAGTTCACAATCAGTGCCCTGAAAAAAGATCTCGTGAGTTCGTTTGGCCAGCGCCATATCGGACATCAAGAGAAGGACAACTATCAGACACGCCACAATCCACATCGGCCTTGTCATCAAAATCCTGGATAGAATACGACGCATGGCACCTCTTCTACGATCGAAGTATCTTGCCCACCTCAAAGACTTCTTCTGCCAGGAGATCCCCGGTGTCCGAATACACATATACTGTGGCGGTCTCGAAACGGTCAATCGTACTGACATCTGTCAATGTCCCGCGAACAAACTTGAAATGGGCAATAGCGAAATATTGTCCTCTTTTGAATATGGCAGGCATTCGATCTTTCAGGGGACTCCACGGGAATGCTCTGATGGGCTCCCCTGAGATCTCCCGGGGCTTGAAAACGACAAAGGTGTACCCTGAAACCCTGCCGCTTTCCTGATCAATATTCTTCAGGGCAAACTTGAATTTAAAGGCGCTGCCATCGGGCTCCCGCCAAACCTCGAGATCTTTAACCAGAATCCTCGCCGGAGAAGCAGGCGACGCAATTTTGTGCTCCTCGGCTTCCGTAGGCAGTGAGGCCACGGCAGCAGGTTTCGCTGTTTCTGATGCCTCCACCCTGGCAGTTTGCTTGGCAGCAGGTTTGGGTGTTTCTGGCGGCTTGACCTTGGCGCTTACAGTGGCGGCAGGTTTCGGTGTTTCTGATGGCTTGGGCCTGGCAGTTTGCTTGGCAGCCTGCCTCGGTTTTGTTGCTTTCGCTGTCACGCGTTTGGTCTTCCGGTCAGAAGCAGGGCTGGCCTTTCTCGCAGTTTGCTTGATATTGTCCTCCAGCACCATCAAGCCAACCAATGCCTTTTCTCTGGCCTTCTCGGCAGTTTCAATCTCTGCCCTGAGCGCATCCAGGTTGTTTCTCAACTGTGAGTTTTCCAGACGGAGCGACTCGTAAGAAATCACAGAATAACTCGCAACAGCCAACATGGCGGCAAGAAAGGCTGGCAAGGCAAGCAGTAATGATTTGGTTACACGAAAAGAGACAATCTTGCCTAAATCGCCAATCAAAAGGACTGTCCAGCGTCTCCGTGTCTTGTGCGGATGGCCAGGTGTTTTTACCTGGGCATTTTGTGCCAGGTTTCTCGATAGATTTTCCATGCTCCCCCGATGCATTTGAGCCGAAGGCGCTTGATGCCTACAGACTGGTGCCCGCTTGAATCGTATCGCTGCAAAAACGTTGCAGTGCTTTGCTCTGGCCCCTGCTGGATCTTCAGGTCTTCAATCCAAACGCAGAT
>DAOURD010000285.1:0-3521 GCA_030625295.1 Desulfobacterales bacterium
AATCCGCGACCTGGATGCAACCCTTGAGGGCCGCAAGCGGGCGATCGATCTTCTCTGGAATGAGATCGAATGGGACCTGTTCATTGTGGTAGTCACAGGGACCGACCGTTTGATGCATTTTCTCTGGGATGCGTATGAGGATGAGGGGCATCCATATCATCAGGACTTTCTGGATTATTTCAACAAGGTAGACGCCTTCGTTGGCCATGTGTACGACCGCTTCCTGGATCTGGACAGTTCAAAAGAGGACAAAAATCAATTCTACATGCTCTCCGACCACGGTTTTACAAAGATTAAGACCGAAGTCTATCTCAATCGCTGGCTTCAGGAAAATAGGTACCTAAAATTCAAAAAGGATCAACCCAAAACCATCATGGACATCGGCACGGGATCAACGGCTTTTGCCATGGACCCTTCTCGCATTTACGTGAATCTGAAAGGGAAATATCCCCTGGGAACAGTAGATACTTCCGACTACGAACGGGTGCGCCAAGAGCTCAAACAAGGCCTTGAAGGGCTGACTTTCGAGGGTGGCAGCAAGATCGCAAAAAGGATTTACTTCAAGGAAGAGCTTTATCAAGGCCCCCACATGGGCCAAGCCCCTGACCTGGTAGTGCTCTCCCACCACGGGTTTGATCTGAAGGGAAAGGTGAACAGCAATGCGGTCTTTGCCCGCACGAATCTGGTGGGAATGCACACCCAAGATGATGCTTTTCCCTACACTAGCACCGGAATCCAATGTAATTCCATTTTTGACGCAAAGGCTATTATCTCAGACGCTCTCTGAGTAGTATAACGGCAGGTACCAGGTCTTGAAAAATCAGTTCTTGTACCATGTGGGCATAGCAGTGTCACCTGGACCAACAACCGTGGCGGCAGCGGCACCGTCTCGGGAACAGACACTTGGACAATTTCTAACCTTCCCCTCCATTGCGGCGACGACAATCTCATAACAGTAACCGCCAAAGATGCCGCTAATAACACTGCATCAGCCACCATAACCATAGACACCAAGCCCTGCCCTGTCGGAGGCTTCGGCCTTCAATAGCGATAAACTTTGTATCCGACAGGATTGACCCCAGTACGATCCCGCCACGGCGGGACCTACGGGGCAGGCAGGATCTCTGGGATTTTCTTGCTTCCTGCCTTTCGTCACGAAAGGCAAAAGCCCCAAAACATCCATCAAATCCTGTAAATCCTGTCAACAAAAAACCAGAATTCAATTTTTACCCATTTCACCTCAAGGCTGTTTTGGGTAAAAACCTGTTCCTTTCATTTCCGGCCATTTCAGGGAATCTAGTTTACCAATCATACTTGATCGGTTTGCGGTGCAGTCATGGACACATTTGATCTAATCAGACAAGGTAAGATCAAACGGTATTTTCGGGCAACCCAAAAACTGAACACACCTAATATTGTTTCCCATATCACGCAAAGGGCAGCGGGCAAAGAGCCACTGTTTTTGGAAGATAGTGACTATCTCTTCATGTTAGGGCTCCTAAAGGAGATAGCCAATAATTACTCGCTTAAGATGTATGCTTTCTGTCTCATGCCAAACCATGTCCATTTACTCTTCAGCCCGCAGGAAGACAACTTGTATGATGCGATGCGGGACTTGTTTTCAACATATGCTAAGAAGTTCAATTGGAAATATGAAAGGAAAGGCCATTTGTTTGGCGGGCCCTACAGGCAGGCTGTTTGCCTGGATGACAGCTATCTTCTGGCCGCATCTCTCTATATACATCTGAATCCGGTAAGGGCTGCCCTTGCGCTCGACCCTCTAAGTTACCGCTGGTCATCGTGTCGATTATATTATGAGGATGATGCCCCGAAATCGTTTATAGATCCTGATTTCATCTTGCGATTGCTCTCTGAGGATGGAATTGAGAATAAAGAGAGATACCGGCTTCTGCTGAAGCAGAGTAGCGAGTTAGAGACTGCACACGTATTGGAACAGGAAGATGCCATAGAACGTTTCCGGTCAAAGATAGCCTCCATGTTTCCCTCTCTTTTCAAGATGGTTAACAAGAAAAAACAGATCGCCGGGTTTTCGGGCATCGACCTACCGGCAATAGAAGAGTTAGAAAAACAGATTGAAGCCGTGGGAAAGGAGCATTTCCATAGCAAGCCCGAAAGTAGAAAGGCGAAAAAATACCTCATAGAGCAACTCATTTCCCGTGGCTACACACGAGCAGAAATAGCTGAGCGATTAGGTGTATCACGGAAGACCGTTTACAACATTTTGAAAGCTTCACAATAAAGCATTCATTTTGCTTTCAGAAGCGCGACTTTTACCCATTTCAGCTCAAAGCACTTTTGGGTAAAATTCCACCCACACAGGAGGCTCCTTTATCCACTTTTTACCCATTTCACATCAAGGTCGTAGATCCGCCGTCACTTTGGAGGGCTGTTTTGGGTAATTTTGTGTAGGTTCTCAGACAGGATTTACAAGATTTCATAGATTTTTCCCCAGTTTCCTCCTGCCCGCCAGTGCCAGGCGATGGCAGGCGGGGATGAAACTGAGAAACCTCAATCCGCCTGCGTTGCCCTGCCCTTGCCTTACTCTCCGGCTTGCCTGTATTTCCACGAATCTTGGTGTAACAGTATTCTAGGAGGAGCGTTTGGCCGCGCGATCGTAAATGAGCTGAATGCGATCTGACTTAATGCGTAACTGCCCCTTGACGACACCCTCCGAATACCGTATCTTATATTTGAAAAAGAAAGGGGGCGTTTCCAATGGCCAGAGTCGCAGTTGAAACCTACCAGGACTTGAGCGAGGCCTTCGGCGATGAAAAGGCAAGGTTGATCGTCAAGGCTATTGAAGATATTGAGGATCTGGCGACTAAAAAGGACCTTCTCGAGCTAAAGGTTGATCTGATAAAGTGGAATGTCGGCACAATGGTGGCCATGACAGGCATTTTCGGATTAATGCTCAAGCTGTTTGGGTGATCCTCAAAATGAAAATTGCGAAATTGGGGAAAGCCGTGACATTTCAACATTCCAGCAAGGAGAAGCCCAGGGACCCGCACGTTTGCCAGGCCAGCCCGTGAGATGACATGCATTTATCACTTTCCTGCCAGTAGTCTCTATTTCAACCCTGTATTTCCTGACACAGAAAGAAGCAGAGGCCAAGATAATTGCAGGCAAATCCCTTCACACCCAACATCAAAAAAGATTAATAAATATAGTGAACTTAATTCGCTTCGCTCACAATTGGAATGCTGGAATGTTGGAATACTGGAATATTGGGTTAAGAGGAATGAAGACAATTAGAAAATGATTTTTTCCTGCTTCTCATCCCCAACATTCCAACATTCCATTATTCCCTGGCCCAGACCGGGTTTCTTTTTCGGGGGCATCGTCCGACTTCTGTCGCGCCAGGGCGGGCCATCATTCCAGATCAATGGCACAGAAAACTGCCACCGAAAGATAAATGATTACAACGAGTTGTACAAATTCCGAGACGTACATTTAGTGCCTTGTACAGTAACTTCTCAATAAATCCGGGTAATAGGTACTGC
>DAOURD010000284.1:0-3536 GCA_030625295.1 Desulfobacterales bacterium
ACTATTCAATGATGTTGGCCATTATTTTGCTTTCGGCAGCCTTTGTTGTCATAGGCTCTGTGCTCTCCGATCTGTTGAACGCCAGCGTAAACGCACGTTTGAGGATCAACAATGAGTAGGATGCGAGGGAATTTTATGACCTTTTTCAGTCTGGGCATCCTGGCGAGTATTGTTCTGGCTTCGATGGTTGTTCCCCTGTTTTTTTCTGCCGAAGCTAACAATCCCAATGTCGCTCTCATTGGTCAGGCCCCGTCAAGCTCACATCTTATGGGCACGGATCTTATGGGCCGTGATGTGTTGTATCGGGTCTGTCTGGCCGGTCGGACAACTATGCTGATAGCATTGGCTGCCGGAGTGTTGATGGCGTTGATGGGTGTAACATACGGAGCGATGTCGGCAATGATGCCCAGATTGGTAGATACCGTATTAATGGGATTCCTTAATGTGCTTATCAGTCTGCCTGTTATTTTTGTGGCTGTGATTTTGCGCAGTATAGGCGGTACCAGTTCTGTTATTCAGGTTACTGTGATTGTGGCGGTTACCTCATGGATGTTTATGGCGAAGATGGTATGGGATGAATTTGTTCGATTGAGAGGGATGGAATTTGTCCGGCAAAGTATGACCCTTGGGGCGGGAAGGCTTGGCCGATTCAGGTGGCATCTCATGCCAAATGCCCTTCCCACGGTGGTTGTTATCGGAACCCTTGGCATTTCTCAAGCTGTTATGCTGGAATCCGCCCTGAGTTTTCTGGGGCTTGGGGTTCCCTCATTAATACCGACATGGGGGAATATGCTTGCTGATGGATATAATGCCCTGATGATGAAATGCTGGTGGTTAGTGGTTTTTCCAGGCGGATTCCTGGTCTTTTTTGCCCTGGCAGTAAATCTTCTGGGAGATATATTAAGAGACATCCTGGATCCATGCAAGGAGGCGGACAATGGCGCCACTCCTTGAGGTAGAAAATCTTTCGGTTGATTATATCATCCCAAACCAGAGAGTAAAAGCTGTCCGCAACATAAGTTTTGTCCTGAACCAGGGTGAGGTATTGGGCATAGTGGGCGAATCAGGGAGCGGTAAAACTACTGTTGCCCATGCGGTGCTGGGCTTGGTCCCGCCCCCGGGCCGGGTGGTCAGCGGTTCCATACGTTTTGACGGTAAAGAACTAACCTCCTTTTCCGTAAAGACCTGGCAATCTATGCGCGGCCGGGATATGGCCATGGTTTTCCAAGGCTCTGAACAGGCATTGACTCCCACGGCACGAATAGGGCACTTTTTCCTGCAGACTTTCCGCAGCCATGGCCTCGAGGGTAGCCGGGCCGCATTTCGTAAACGGGCACTGGAACTTTTGGAACTGGTTCGCATTCCCGGACCTAAAAAGGTTCTTGATAGTTATGCCTTTGAGTTGAGCGGAGGGATGTGCCAGCGGGTGATGATCGCCTTGGGACTGGCATTGGAACCTAAACTTCTGATTGCCGATGAACCAAGTTCAGGTCTGGATGTTGTTGCGCAAATCGAGATTGTTGACCTGATAAACGATCTCAGAAAGGAAAATGAAATTTCCTTAATGGTAATCAGCCATGATCTCGGCTTTGTGGCACGCATTGCCACCCGCATCGCTGTTATGTACAGAGGCGAAATTGTTGAAGAACAAGCGTTACATGAGTTGTTGTGTTCGCCGCGCCATGAATACAGCCGCAAGTTGTTTGGTGCATCTCAGGGACTCGTTACCCACAACGTCGTGTCCCCGGAAAATTCATCCCGCCCGTGCATTGAGCTTAAGACAGTCTCTAAGACGTATCGGGGGGTAAACAGTTTTCTGAGCAATTTTTTTGATAACAAGGATACAGTTGTCAGAGCTGTGACTGATACCTCGTTGTCTGTTGAGGAAGGGGTGAGCCTGGGTATTGTCGGCCCGTCCGGCGCGGGAAAAACCACTCTGGCCCGGATGATACTGGGAATCCTCTCACCCACCAGTGGCGATATCCGGCTCATGGGCCAAAAGCTTGATCCCAGTGATCTGAAAAAATATCGCAACCTGCAGATGATCAGCCAGTATCCGGCCGAGGTTCTGGACCCCCGGTTGCAGGTTGGAAAGGCAATAGGCGAACCACTCGAACATTTCAGCGTCGGCACTTCTGGGGAAAGAAATCAGCAGGTGGAGAAATTACTTACCCAAGTAGGACTGCCCATGGAATATAAGGTGCGCTATCCGCATCAGTTAAGCGGAGGAGAGCAGCAGCGGGTGTGTATTGCCCGGGCCCTGGCGCTTCGTCCAAAGATTTTAGTCTGCGACGAGCCCGTATCATCTTTGGACCTCATTTTTCAAATCCAGATACTGAAGTTATTGGCCGGCCTACAAGAGGAATACGGACTAACCCTGATCATGATTTCCCATGATTTGCGGGTTGTGCGCAGCCTCTGTGAGCGCCTTTTAGTCATGGACAATGGTCGAATCGTTGAACAGGGACTGACCTGCGATATTTTCGAAAATCCTCGTACCGCACAATCCCATGTCCTGATGAATGCCATGTCGCAACTTCAGCTTGAGGTGCAGAATGCGTTTCATTAGCAAACCGTTGCAGCCCCTGATCATCCTGTTTGTATGCCAGGTATTTCTGCCTTTGCATGTCAATGCCGAACAGAATGTGAAAAGCAAACAGATCTTTACCCGCGATGCGTTAGATGCCTTCAATGCCCGGACACTGACAGAACTCCTTAATGCCCTGCCCGGTATCAGTGCGAATGGCGGAATCAGCATTCAAGGCTCTTCAGGGGCAGTGGTCATCATTATAGACGGCCGGCGGATTACCGACCCCTCCACCAAAGACACCAATATTGCAGGATACCAGGCCGCAGATATTGAACTCATTGAGGTAATTAAAGGAGCAGGCGCTGCTATCTATGGAGACGATACTGCCGGAGGGGTAATCCTTATTACCACCCGCAAGGGTAAAGAGGGAATCAGCGGCACATGTGAGGTATTTACCGATACCTATAGCAAATCGCAAATCACTGCAAAACTAATGCAGCAGCACGAATCTTTAGCGATAGGGGGAACCCTGCAACTCTATTATTCCGACACGCCAAAGGAATACCCCGAAGGGTGGGGCATTAGTATGAAAAATTTTTTTGAAAAAACTTTGACCAGTGAGGCTAAGTTAATGGTTAACGTAGATGGTCGTTACCGCATTGGCAAGCCTCCGGGCCTCACTCATGCACCGACCCCCAATGCCGACCTTACCGGACGCGACTGGAACCTGACAGCCAGCTTTGAAAAAGGCCTCTTTAAAAGCCAGACCTATTATACAGGATGGGGAGACGATTATGAGAATCCGGATATAGACTTTCACCACAAATACCTTTCTCAAGTGGTGGGTGAAACCCTTAATTATTCTCCGAATCTTCCCCTCATAGGTAAAACACCCTTGGGAGGAACCTTCGAGCACCACATCATCACCTCGAACAATTTTGATACCGAAAAGGAATCGCAGGGACATCTTTTTGCCACAAAGGACTGGGATCTGGCTGAGTGGGCG
>DAOURD010000026.1:0-8350 GCA_030625295.1 Desulfobacterales bacterium
TTTCTAACTCCTTGACCCTTTGTTCCAATTCTTCATAGCTTGGTTTCTTGGCCATTAGAACATCCTCCAACTCCCTTAAGAATGACCCTTATGGAGCCAAATTCAAGATATTGTGGCGGTTGTCGACGTATGAAAACTAAACATGCTTGCCAATATTGACACTCACCAACCAATCAATTTTGTCAAAGATTCCTAACTGATATCGCAAACCTTGTCAAGCTTTTAGTGGTATTTTGGTTAACCGAGAGGCTGGAATGGTGGTGATCTCAAGGGGAAGAACTAAGAATTTGGTGTGGAGCCGTCCTGTCAATTGGCTGGCCCCCTGTTTCCCCTCAACTTCAACGCGGAGGCTTTGTCTTATGCTTCTTCCGTTTACGCTTTCTTCGTTTCCCCTCCTTCTTTGTCCCTGTGGGGGCGATGAGTTCAAGGGATTCCCCAAACTGCGCTATTACCTGGCGACGTATTTCTTCGCGCTGCTCTGACGACAGACCGTGGGCTGTCACATTGTAATCCCAGTCGCGCTCGCGAATTAAGTCTCGCTGCAACTTTTTAGCACATTCATCGCATAGACCAACATCGTCTAGTGGTCGGAAACAATCGCACCCTTGACATTGGCCCTCGAAGGAATCAAAAACTTCATCAACATCATCGATCATGGTTCATACGATTCCTTTCTGCGGTGAACCACGAATCGTCGCCGTCATGAATGTACAATCTATCCTGTAGCTGGTTCTCTTTGATCATGGACCAGCCTCTTCCACAAGCTGGATCAGTCTCGGTTTCGCCCTCCCAAGAAAATTCAATTCTTTCAAATTCGCTGTAGCTTTCTATGCGGCAATCCATGAATCCACGAACAGTTCCGAATTGGAACTCCCCCAAATTGTCTTGATCAAAAGCGATATATCCTGACACAACAAGGTCTATGTAATCCTTATCCCAATGCTCCATCTCAATAATACGCCATGTTCCAATATAGTACTTAGTTCGCTTCGCTCACAATTGGAATGCTGGAATGTTGGAATACTGGAATATTGGGTTAAGACCCGCCTGCCTCGCAAGCCCGTCTGCCTCGCAAGCCCGTCTGCCTCGCAAGCTTGGCGAGCGGGCAGGGGAATGAAAACAATTAGAAAATGATTTTTTTCTGCTTCTCACCCCCCAACATTCCATCATTCCACTATTCCATCATTCCATATTGATGGCTCAGAAAAGCGCCACTGAAAGATAAATGATTACAACCGGTGGTACAAATTCCGAGACGTCTTATTACCCATCGTACTAAATCCATTTAGTTCGTGCTGGATGGCCCTGAAATCATACGGCTTTGTAGCCCATATCTAACCGAAATCATAGAATTTGGCAAGGCTTGGACGAAATCTTAATGAACCAATAGGCTAAAAGGCTGTTGTCAGGGGAAAGAACCAAGAAATTCAGGTTCGAACCATGTGAGGCCAGTTTTTGTCTATGGCAATAGGATCACTACTAAGGATGTGTACGGGGCCAGGAAGCCTTAGGCAATGTAAAATAGAAAGTTGCTCCCTTCGCCTTTTCAGAATCTACCCAGACCTCTCCACCGTGGCTCTTGACAATTCTGTCAACGATTGCCAGCCCTATACCTGTTCCCTCCTTATCTTCTATCTCTCTTACCCGCTGAAACATATCAAATATTCTTTGTTGGTATTTTGGATCAATCCCAATCCCATTATCCTTCACATAAAACTGATGGAAGTCTCCCCTGTCTTCGCATCCGATCTCGATCTTTGGATTCTCACTATCTCCCATGAACTTTATGGCGTTTACAAGCAGGTTTTCAAAAACCTGACTCATCCTTTCTCGATCACACGAGATGGTCGGAAGGATATCGACTACATCGAGCTTTATCTCTTTCTCCTTCTGTCCGAGTTGGAGGCGTGAGACTACATCTTTTACTATCCCAGAGGAGGAAACATCTTTAAAAGTAGAGACTACCTGGCCGATCCTTGCCAACGACAGGAGGTCAGAGACAAAGAGTTCCATTCGCCGCGCACTGCTCTGTATTTGTTCGAGGTAGCTCATAGCCTTTTCATCCAGTTTTTCTTGATACTTCTTCAATAAGCGAGAAGAAAATCCCTGTACGGAGATAATGGGAGTTTTCAGGTCATGTGAGACTACATGGACAAAGTTCTTAAGCTCCTCGTTTATCTTCCGCAGTTCCTCCTCTGCCCGTTTTTTTTCGGTGATATCCACGATGTTACCCAGTATAACAGGCCTTCCCTTATACTCAATTCGGGCGTTTCTCCTGGTGATCCATATGGTTTCACCATCTCTTGTTAGGCCCCTAGCCTCGTATTCCAATGGTGCGTCTTCTCCCGTTAGCCTCTTTGCCCTTATTTCACTAGTCAAGCCCCTGTCTTCAGGATGGACCAGCCTCCAGGTCTCAATACCTATAAACTCCTCTCTTGGATACCTGTAAATCTCGGCGAATCTGTCGTTGGCAAATACGATCTTCTCGTCCTGGTCGATATATATGCCCGTCAGGGAGTTTTCGACCAGTGTACTGTATTTCTTTTCACTCTCCCGCAGCGCCTCCTCTGCCCGCTTGCGCTCTTCCTCCAGTTCTATGGAATGAAGAGCAAAAGCGATGTCCCCGGCAACCTCTTCAAACAAGGCTTGCTCTTGCTCATCTGTGACAAAATCTCTGGGGACGGAGCTACTCAACAGACCATAGACCTTTCCGCCGTATTCCAGCCCCTTGGTCATCGCTCCCCTGCCGGAGTAATTCTTGCTTAAAGGACACTCGCTGCATGTAGAATAGGGGTCTTCAACTACAACAAGCCGTGTTTCTCGAAGTGTCCTCTGTGCGCATTCCGTCAACTCACCACGCTTCAGACGTTCGAGCATTGGCAGGAAGTCCTCGCCCAAACCGGCTTCGACCGCTGTCACGAGCGCTCCGGACTCATCAGTGAGAGCAATCCAGGCGTTAAAATAACCGCGAGTCTCGGTGAGGATGTCGCAAGCAGCTTTAAGAAGCCTGTCGCGATCCTTTTCCCTGGCAATCAGTTGATTGACATTGCGGATAGCACGAAGCACGGCATTGAGGTGTTCTATCCTCACCTCGGCCCGCTTGCGCCTGGCGGCTTCTTTCTCTAACTCCTTGACCCTTTGTTCCAATTCTTCATAAGTTGGTTTTTTGGCCATCACAACATCCTCCATTGCTCATAAAACGAGAAGCCCCTTGGGGAACACGTATGCGAAAACACTGGTGAAATTCATAAGAGATTTGTGACACCGAATTCGATATATTGTGGTAGGCTCAAGTGCCTCAAGAGTGAAGAATAACTTGCCATAATCCGCACTGGCCAATCCAACGATTTTATTGAAGATAGCTAACCCAAATCATTAGTTTTGTCAAGGTTTTGGGGCGAAATCTTGGAGAACCAGAGTTGTGGGTGGCTGTAATCAAGGGAAAGGGCCGAAAATTCAGGCTCAAAGCGTGGAAGGGTTCACTTAACGGATTAGCGTCCAATTTCGGGTCAGGTTATCACAAGGTCTCGATTCAGGTCAAGGATGTTAATGGGTTAGGTGGTATCCGGCCTTAGAATGGAAAATCCCTGCCGGAGCATACCTGAGTGCGGAGGGTAAACATAGGGAAGCCAAATCTGGGTCTAATTGATGGGGGGAAGAACAAGCAGAAAGGGTGAATCCGAGATCGGGGTCGTTTTCTCATCTCAGAATTTTTTTAGCTGCAGAGAGAAAATTTTCGCCACCGACCCCAGATTTCCACCCCGATGCCTATGTCAACATGCAATATTCATTCCTTGCTAGAAAAAAATTTTTACAGGATAACGCGTTTTGAAATCAGGCTCAAAATCCTTATAGAGGAAGGAGGTAGATCGCCAACTGGTCATCTATGAGCCTTCCATTTGTTAACGATCGCACGAAGCGTACCAAAAGGGCTAGGAAGGCTTAAAGCCGAAACCAGGGCCTTAGAGACCTCGTCTACGAACAGATTTGGTTGATAAGAATAACAAGTGGAGAATGAGAAAAGGTTCGGGTGACAAATGCCAAAATGGCGCATCGTCCTGGATGGCTCTAGCTGTTTATAATTTAATTTCACCACCTTAATCCTTGTGCGCCAATATGGCGTATAGTGCGCCAATATGGCCTAATCGTCATCTTGTGCCTACATCCCCCAGCCAAGAATTGAAGCTTTTTGCCAAAAGTGTTGCCCCGCGATCCGACGATTTTATTGAAGCTTTGTCAATATCGATAATCCTTAGTCCCTGAATATACTCTCTTGTTTCGTATGTTGTGATCCCCGACAGTTTGTTGGTTAACTCTTGCATTCGATCAATCTGTTGCTCAATCTTTTTAATATATGCATACAACGCACTGTCCTTGGAGATATTCATCATCAAGAGCCCACAATAGCCAAAAATTGCCTGCATTGGTTGGCTAAACTCGTGGCACACAGCCCCGGCCATCTCAAGGACACCTTGCAGTCTTTCTCTTTGCAGTCGTTCCTGCTCGGCAGGCTTGTGTTCAGTGGCTTCTTTTCTTAACTTCTTATTCTTCATAGGGTAGGCTCCTGGCCTTTGGAGACTCCCTTTGCACCAACGTCAAGGGAAAAAAGGACACGGTATCCAGGGGATGTCCCCCTTTTTCATTATCGAAAAGCCTGAAATGATAGACACCGAGAATGTATCGACAACTCAGAGGTACCTGGGAAAGGTCAGTGACGTGGAAGCCTTGAGGTGGATTGAGAATTCGTATGCGTAGCTGAACACAAAATCAGGGTGAGGCCATAAAGAGCTTCACCCTGATAATCCCGATTTAGTTGAGTCGAATTTGTAAAGATATGGTTTGGCAGTCTAAAAAAGTGAGCTTTTTCACTATCTTAACATTATAGCAGAGAGTTGTGTTTTGGAGAGTCTGCCTTCCGATAAAGATACATGACAGAAATCAACAGCCCGGAAATTTGCTTTTTGAGTGGAGATGGCCGAATGAGATCTTTATCCCCCAGATCCTGATCCTCCGGTCGCAGAATGATGAAATCTATACTGTCACATTCCATTTGTGGAATGCAGAGCAGTTATCTAGATTCTTCGACCAGATGGCTCATATGCAATCGCATACAACATATGGGAACCATCGGAAAAAAGGCAGGGCCAAAATGGCCCTGCCTGCTCAAAAACTAATGTTTACTCAAATCAATTCGCTTAATAGATTCAACTCCTCCAGTTGCATTAAGTATTGTTGTCTATTGATGTTCTTCTGCAGGCGGTGTCTCCTCAGGGGGAGCAACCTCCTCAATGGGTGCGGGCGGTGTCTCCTCAGGGGGAGCAACCTCCTCAATGGGTGCGGGCGGTGCCTCCTCTCTCTCCTTGCAGCTCAGGGATATTACCAGGGTAGACACCAAGAACAAACAAAGTATTACTGTCAGAAACTTCTGCATTTCTGGCCACCTCCTTTGTGAGGGCCATCGAAAATGTCCCCGAAATATTGACATTCGAGCACTTTTCCCATCTGATAGAAGGGAACGGTTCATTCAGAATGCTGAGTAAACCACAAATCTCCAAGTGTCACGGATGCCCCCTTCTCACATGTTTGTTGAGTTTTTTTATCGCCTACGGTCTAAATGCTACGAACTATATCACCTCCTTTCTTGAAAAATAGCAAAATGTAGCCCACCGATCCTACATTGAATTGCCGTTACCGATACTTACCCCATCCCCAAACGGAGTATGGATATCACATCCCGTCTCATTGGGGAACCAAAAAGAGGCTCTAAAGATCTCTGTTTGATATCTGTGGCTCAGAACAAGAGTTGTTAAAACACAGATGTCCTTGCAGTATCACCACTGACACAATGAAGAACCGGTGGCAGATCTCTTGCCACCAGTGACACTCCCCAACCGGACGAATTTATCGATGATTTGTATTGTACATCTTTACAGATTTCTGAACGCTAAATACAAGAAGACACCGATCCTATTCTTTTTCGAAGAACATCCGATAATGGTCAAAAATAGCCCTTTCAAAGACTTTTCTCTGATCGTTGTAAAGATATGATGCTATCCTGTAAGGAAAATCCCTGTCTTTGAGAAAACTCAGGGTTAGCTTGGCAATAATAGACCATTTATAAGACTTTTTCATACAGTGTGTAAAGCACTTGTCAACCGCCTTTCTCCATTCTTTAAGTGTGTGGACATAATCACGCCGCCCATTATTTGAATCGATAAGTCTGAAATAAGGGCGGGCACTTTTAACAATCTGCTCTTTTCCGGTCGGCAACCAGGAGCCAGGATAGAATTTCTTCAACCGGGCCAGAATCTTCTTGTCTGTTCCTTCAGCCGCACTCAAGTCCGCATCAGTCTCCGGGTCTGGTACTGTTTTACCCCATGTCATGGTTTGAAGGTACAGCCGACCACGCTTAGGCAAGTGCGATGCACAGAACTTGAAGAAATCTGCATATATCTGCTCTTGTTTTCCAGAGAGATATTCATCTATTGAGCAAAAATGTTCAAATGCTCCGATAGAGATAACAGCGTCAAATTCTCCGAGTTCTTCAAGCCCAACAGTTTTCCAATCTTTTGAAATAACCTTAAGTTGGTTGCGCTTACATGACTCTGCTTGGGCAGGTGATAATGTTAGACCAAGAGCATGTCCGCCCTTTTCTCTGATGGAGTTCATCATATTACCCCATCCGCAACCGACATCGAGAACTCTAAGACCGGCGTGAAAGTCTATTCCGTTAAGAATCCATTCGTGTTTATCTTTTTGCGCCTGTTCCAGCGTTTTGGAATAGTCCCCATTGTAATAAGCTCCGCTTATGTCCGCCATCTCTCCTAAGGATAAACGGAACAACTCATCCATCCAGTCGTATGTGAGGGCTATTTCAGTTTGAGTTGCCATTATGCATGCCCCTAACTTTAGTACTCAGGAGACGGGCCAGCATGGCCAACTAGGGCAAAATGGAGGGTTAAAGAGTAGTGAGCGGTACAGCTGTGATATCACTGGCTATAACAGGCCAAGGAACAGCAACAGGAATTTTCCGTTAGGACCAGGACTTTGCCCTTTAGCCTGTTTTAAAACTTTCAATTGTTGAATGTGTTTTTTTGAGGTCTAGATATCTTTTGCCGCACCTACTAACCTATCAAACTTCTCAACTTCAACTACTGGTGATGTCGTAAAGGAGATCCCTGTTAGTTTGTTTAATGCAACCGATGTCGCAAGGGCCTTTCCCATATCAGGTAAATCCAAAGTAAGAACAAGATCGTGTTCTCCGAGCACAGCATACATAGATATAACCTTTCCGCCATGCTTTTTGATCACCTCAACAGCCTTATCTGTTCGTTCTGCACTGATTCCCTTTATCGCCTCTGAAGAGTACTTTCCAAACATCATAAATATTGGCATATCAACTCCTCCTTTCTGTTCCCGTTTTATTTCATAAACTGAGGCCAGATATATAACCAATAAAAAGTACAACCCTTCTTTATATAACTAAATATCCGATTTCGGCTTCTCAATTCTTTCCATCGACAGTAGGGATCTTCATTTTTATATTAAACCACCCGCTGTTGGCTTTGTCCATAGGGGCAGGGATTCAATTTGATAAGGGAAATCCCTAATAGAGGGGAATTTCTCCCGTGGACAAGTCAGGAAAATAACCAATGTCGAGCATTCTTGAGGGTAGGCTTAATCCTTCCAAAGGTCCAGATCGATCAGTTGGATTGGAGAAAGAATGCGTTTCTTTACGGAGACAGCTCCAAGAGAGTGACGCTGGAATGAGGAGGGGCGGTAGCGGACTAAAACAAACTCCGCCTGAACCGGCAAGGGTCGATGGTGAATATACAATATGTTGGGGGGGGGCGAGTCTGGCAGGAGAAGCTGGCGATGGCTTGCCACCATCGTAACTCTTGGAAATTTAGCGATATCAGAACCAAATCGAAACTGCAATGGTTCTCTTTTTTCTTCATCTCGCCGGATCACGAGGATAGCCCCTCTATCAGAGCAGCGACATTGTGACCCAGGACGTCATGGTTATATCCACCCTCCAGGATAGCAAAGCAGCCACCAGAGGCACGGGCAGTCTGGCGGACCATCATCCCAATGGCGAAATAATCTTCGGTCTCAAGAAGTCCACCCCAATCGTCGATGTGATTGTCGAAACCAGCTGAAATCCCGATCAGATCAACTTGAACACCTGACAAGATATGCCCAACTTGGCGAACGTATTCCTCTCGGCTCCGTTCGGATGGGTTATGGATCTTCACCCAGTCCTTGTCACCCAAGATATTTACCGTTCCATCCCCAAAATGAAGGTCAATATCAAGAACAAGGGCCGTGCTTATCAGCCGTTCCTCACGCA
>DAOURD010000133.1:0-5094 GCA_030625295.1 Desulfobacterales bacterium
CATTGTGGATACCTATGGTGGCCAAGGGAGTCACGGCGGGGGCTGTTTCTCGGGTAAGGACCCGTCCAAGGTAGACCGGAGCGCCTCTTACATGGCAAGACATATTGCAAAAAATATTGTGGCGGCTGAATTAGCCAGAAAATGCGAAGTGCAGCTCGCCTATTCTATTGGTGTAGCGCGGCCTGTTTCCGTGCTGGTTGATACCTACAAGACCGAAGTAATTCCCCGAAAGCGAATCTGCGAAATTATCAACGAGGTGTTTGACCTCAGGCCCGCACCGATCATTGAATATTTGAACCTCCTGCGGCCTGTTTACAAAAAAACTGCCTGCTACGGACACTTTGGCCGGAATGATCCGGACTTTACATGGGAAAAGACCAATATGGTGGACGTGCTGATAGAAAAGGCAGGCATAAAAAAGCCCAGGAAAAAAGCTGCCCGGGCCAAGAAGTGAAATCTCGGGCGCGGGTAAGCAGAAAATGACAATTTCGAGAAATTTTGAAAATAATCACGAAAACACGAAATGAGGAAAGCACGAAAGAGATAAGTATTTAATGGGAAAAATGATCCGCCTAAGGCGGACCAAAGCCCAAAGTAATGAGAGTGGAATAAGAGATATATATTCCCCAGGATGAAGATTTTGTCATTTGAACTTATGTATCCGTTCACAGGGCCTAATATGCCCTCCGTCATTGCGAGCGGAGCGAAGCAATCTCATGGTCAATATTTCAGGGATTGCTTCGTCGCTACGCTCCTCGCAATGACGAAAGGAAATGTACGTGAACGGTTACGAACTTATTTTCGTGTTTTCGTACTTTCGTGATTTCGTGATGGGTCCCTTTTAGTTAATGCGCTATATACCGAGACGAAAGGAAGGTTTGAATGGAATATGACATCAAGGACGTAAAACTGGCAAAGGGAGGAAAACTGCGTGTTGAGTGGGCCAAGCAGAGCATGCCGGTCTTGGAGCGGATCAAGGCCAGGTTTTCAAAGGAAAAACCTTTAAGAGGCGTCCGCCTTGGGGCGTGTCTTCATGTAACTACTGAAACGGCTGCTCTCATGCAGACGCTCAAGGCCGGTGGCGCCAGGGTGAGGGTGTGTGCTTCTAATCCCCTGAGCACGCAGGACGATGCGGCAGCCTCGCTGGTGAAGCATGACAGAATTCCCGTCTTTGCCATTAAAGGGGAAAACAACAAGACCTATTATGACCATATTAATGCGGTGATTGACCTCAAACCTATGTACACCATGGATGACGGGGCCGATCTGGTCTCCACACTTCACTCGGAACGGAAGGAATTCCTGGAGTTTGTGCGGGGCGGTACCGAAGAGACCACTACGGGGATTATCCGTCTCAGGAGTATGGCTGCTGCAGGTGTGCTAAAATACCCCATCATCTCAGTGAACGACGCCAACACCAAACACCTCTTTGACAACCGATACGGCACAGGGCAGAGCACCATAGATGGCATTATACGGGCGACGAATCGCCTCCTTGCCGGCTCCCGATTTGTGGTTTGTGGGTATGGCTGGTGCGGCCGGGGTGTGGCCACGCGCGCTCGAGGTATGGGCGCGAATGTTATTGTGACAGAGGTCGATCCATTAAAGGCCCTTGAGGCAGTCATGGACGGTTTTTCGGTCATGCCTATCAAGGAGGCCTCCAGAGTCGGTGACATATTCTGTACCTTGACCGGTGATGTGAATGTGATCAGCAAACCACATTTCAATGTCATGAAGGATGGCGCAATCGTTTGTAACTCTGGGCACTTCAATGTAGAAATCGACTTGCCGGGACTCGAGAGTCTGACCCAAAAAAAACGACAAATCCGGCCCTTCACAATGGAATATGTCTTGAAAGACGGCAAGAGGATCAACCTGCTGGGAGACGGCCGCCTGATAAACCTTGCGGCAGCAGAGGGACATCCTTCCAGCGTCATGGATATGAGCTTTGCCAACCAGGCCCTTTCCATCGAGTACATGGTAAAGAGGAAAAAAACGCTTCCTGTTGAGGTGTATCCGGTTCCGACAGTGATCGATCAGACGATTGCCAGGGAGAAGCTGGCAGCGATGAACATACCCATTGACACCCTCACGAGCGAGCAGAAAAAATATCTGGCTTCGTGGGATATGGGAACGTAAATGACCGGTTTGGCCGGTTGTGCCCGTTTAGCCGGTTTAGCCGGTTAGTGGTTTGTCTTATTGGTTGTGCCGTTAGATGGTTCTGTACCACTCGACTACTCGACTACTCGATCAATTGACTACTCGACTATTCGGCCATCATTACCTAACGGGCTAAACGGGCCAAACCGGCTAAACGGGCCAAACGGAACAAAGTGACATGAGCAGTTTGGTTCAAGGTATTGGAAGGCGCACGATCAACAGCGTCAACCACTTGCTCGATCTCTTCGCGTTCACAAACCGGATTGCCGGCATACTTCTCAGACGACATAAGACCGGCCAAAAGATTGTCTTAAGATTCACCTCTGAGCAAATCTACTTTACAGCAATAGAGGCCCTGCCCATTGTGCTATTCATTGCACTGATTACGGGCAGTATGATCGTCATACAGCTTACGAGGCAATTTGGAACGGTTGAGGGTAGATACATACTGGGCGAGCTGATCGTCGTCCTGATCGTTCGGGAATTGGGACCGCTATTTACTGCCCTGATCGTTATTCTGCGATCAGCCGTTGCTGTTACTGTGGAAGCAAGCTACATGTCGGTCCTGGGGGAGCTTGACGCGATCGAGATGCAGGGCATCGACCCTATTCATATCATATGTCTTCCGAGACTCATCGGCATTACAGTAGCCATCTTGTGTCTGTTTTTCATCTTTGATACGGTTGCCATACTTGGCGGATATGCTGTTGCCTGGACGGTCACCGATGTTGCAGTGGAAAATTTTCTCGAAGAGATTTGCAAGGCCATATCTGGGATTGATATTACCGTTGGCATTGTAAAGGCCATATTCTTCGGGTTCACCATCACTGTCACGTCCCTTTACCGGGGGTTCCGTGAAAAAAAGGCCATGACTCAGATCCCGCCGGAAACCTCCAAAGCAGCTATTGAATGTCTTCTGTATTGCCTGTTTATAAACATCATCATCTCGGTGATCTTTTACCTTTAGGCCTATTAGGCGCTTAGCGCCACAATATCGACAAAAGATTGTCGATGTTTGTAAGATTTTGTTTATATTGATTAATAATGTTTAAATCCGAAATTCGAATATCGAATATCGAAACAATTTTTAAATTTTCAAAATTCAAATGACCAAAACAAGACTCCTCTCACATTGTTTTGAACATTTGAACATTAGGATTTGGGATTTGTTTCGGATTTCGTGTTTCGGATTTCCGGTTTATCCGGGTTAAGACCATGGCTTCAGAACTAATCAGGCTCTCCGATTATACCCTTGAACCGCTTGGCAATGGAAATGGATTGAAAAACTTCAATCTTGTTTTGTCAAAAGGAGAGACCTTTTCAATTGGAACAGATTCACCTGATGACGCCCATCTCCTTCTAAGGGGTATAGCCACCCTTGAGCGCCAGAAGAGTGGCCAATTCTTTTACAAAGGGAAGGAACTCGACTTCTCAGACTACGCAAGTCTCCTTGCCTACAAGAAGAAGGTTGGCTATATAGCATCAGATGCAGCCCTTATAACCAATCGTTCGATGCACGATAATCTGATGCTTATGAGATACTATTTTGAAGATTCAACCTCCATTCAGATCTCAAAAGAGGTTATCGATCTCTGCAGGCACTTTGAACTAGAAGAAAGGCTCCATCTCAAACCACACCAACTCGATCCTGAGGAAAACAGGCTTTTTGTGATTGTACGAGAGCTCTCTAAGAGTCCTGAAATCCTTTTGGTTGAAAGGCCGGGAGATTTTTTGGGTACAAAGAGATTTGCGGCCGTGAAAGCAGTTCTAGGAAATCTGATCAGGAAGAATCTTGCACTCGTATTTTTTTCAACTGATGAGGCATTCACAAGGGAATTTTCCCACAGGCAAATATTAATCAAAAAAGGAAGGGTAACCGTGCTGGATGCTTGATACTTGATACTGGATACTGGATATATGAATCCACTTTGTATGTTTATCCAGCATCCAGTATCCAGTATCGTTCTGGTAAGTGTAGCCCATGCTATGCCTCAGGAAAAAACGGAAATTCCTGTACTATCGAGTAAGAACAGGTCAGGGAAGAAGGCAATGAGAATAACTTTTGACGCAAGAGAAAAAATTGTGGGGGCCTTTATGGTCATCATGGTTATACTCCTTTTGACCATTGTTGTCATGATCGGCAGAGGAAAAGACTGGTTTAAGGCGTATGTTACTTATTACACCGTCTTTGATGAAGCCTATAACCTCAGCGAGGGTGCGGGGGTAAAGCTCTACAAAGCCGACATAGGCAAGGTGAAAAGCGTCAGGCTTGAGGGTGATAAGGTCAAGGTGGAACTGGCCATCCTGAAGGACTATGCGCCCCGAATAAAAACGGATTCCGTGGCAACCGTTGAAAGCCCGACTTTCATAGGATCGGAATACGTATCCATAAAACCAGGAACCCCTGATGCATCTCCCGTTCCTGAAAATGGCACCATCCCGTCCCAGGCAAAAAAATCATTGGACGACGTTATGGCAGAGTTTGAGGTGGAAAAGACCGCCAAGATGTTTGTAAAGAGCTTTCAGGCCATCTCAGAAATTGTGGAGCATATGCAGGACCCGGAAGGGCCGCTTTACACTTCGCTGGACAGCCTCGCTAAGGCCATGGCGCACATCGAAGCAGTCACCCTCGAGATCAGACAAGGAAAGGGCTCGGTAGGCAGACTCGTATACTCTGAGGAATTGCTTCAAAATATATATGAAAGACTCAGTCATGTGAACAGAATCCTCACAAACCTGGAACAGGCAACAAGCAAAGTACATGATATCACAAAAAATATTGAAGATGCGAGTGCAAAGACTCCGGACATTGTAGATGGTCTCAGAAAAAGCGTGAATATGATCAACCAGATACTGGCCAATATAGAGAAAGGGAGTCAAGACATTCCCACCGTCACTAAATCGACGAAACATGGTATAAGAGAGATCAGAGAT
>DAOURD010000090.1:0-5827 GCA_030625295.1 Desulfobacterales bacterium
GTTTTCCCCATCTGCCGAAGGAGATCCGGTAGAGAAAGGAACCCCATAATTCTTCCACGAAGAGGACCAACCGGATTGGGCGGAGCACTACATCAACCAACTTTGCCTTTTCTCTGCCGTAGGTCTCTTCTAGCCTGCGAACAGCTTCGGGGTCAGGGTGAGCATCGGACTCGGCCCAGTGCTGGGCGTAAAGCACTGCGATGCTGTACTCTTCGGGGCAGCCTTCCATGACGCCCCCGACGAGCCTCGCTAACTCTTCTTTGTCAACCCCGATTCTTAGTGCTTCTCTGGTGTGAAGCCAGGAACAGAAGCGGCAACCATATACTGCGGAAGCCGCAACCATCAGCCTTTCCCTAAGAGCGGGTGGCAGCCCTCCCCTATATACTCTTGTGAGCCGTGTCGTGTTTGTTAACATGAAGAGCAAATCAGGAAAAAACTCCCTCCAGCTTCCGTATACTTTCCTCTTAGACCCTCTGTCCATTATCATCCTCTCCCCTCAGGATGCCTCTTTAGCCAAGGTGACGGTAAACTCGACTGTGACTGAGGTCTTGCCCCCAACTGAGGCTTTGCCCTTCATAAAATAGGCATTGCTGACTTTTTCCACCAGCTCTGCTTCAATATCCATAGTATTGCCTGGCTTGACGATGTTTTTGAACTTGGCGTTATTAATTCGGGTCAAAACAGGAACGCCTCCACTGATACCGCCCAACATTTTTGAGAGCAGGATTGCACCTGTTTGGAAGATGGATTCACAAATAAGCGCCCCGGGCATGATTGGTTGTCCGGGGTAATGTCCTTCGAAGACTGGCTCATCGGGCTTTATCTCTTTCGTTGTTTTGATTTTTGTTCCGCTTATTTCTACGATCCTATCAACAAACAGAAACGGTGGACGATGGGGTATGGCATTTAGAACTTCCTCCATCTCATAATCCTCCAGTCACTTCAAGAGTGGAACCGGTAACATAGGACACTTCTTTGGAAGCCAGGAAAAGAACGCAAGCGGCCACCTCTTCAGCATTTCCAAATCTTTTTAGGGGAATCCTGGCCAGGTAAGCTTCACGCAATTTGTCTGGAAGGTCTTGGATCAATTCAGTGGCAATAAATCCCGGAGAGACACAATTAACCGTAATACCCCGAGTGGCGACTTCCTTGGACAACGATTTAGTCAATGCACTCAGGCCTGCCTTTGAAGCTGCATAGTTCGCCTGGCCTTCAAAAGCATATCTCTCCATCACAGAGCTTATGTTAATAATCCGTCCATACCGTCTGCGCATCAGAATCTTAATAGCAAATTTGCACATAAAGAAAGGCCCAGTAAGATTGACATTCGTCACATCATGCCAGTCCGATTCCTTCATCATCGCCAGGACAGAATCCTTTCGGATACCGGCATTGTTTACCAGGACTTCAAAGCTCTCATAATTCGTTTCTATGTATCTGAAAAACTTTTCCACCTCTTCATACTTGGTCACATCAAGTTTTTGGATATTGATGTTTTTGGCAAACTGGCTGTTGTCTTGTTTAAATCGTGCCGCCGCAGCTTCGTTGGTCGAATAAGTGACAATAACTTCAGCACCTGCCTTCAAGAAACTCTCGACAATGGCTTTGCCTATTCCTCTAGTGCCACCAGTAACGATAACAGTTTGTCCTTTAAAATCATACATTGGCTATACCTGCTGAGAGAAATTTGTCTACATCATTAGCGACAATTACTCCGTAATTAGCTGCGCCTAGCCACCCTGACATTATAATCCCTACGGAGCCAGTATGGAAAAGTCCTGGTATCTCTTTATGGAGCTCCATACTGACCTTCAACCCTTCAAATTTGGTGCCAAAAGAGGCACCACTTAAATGGAGCGTATACCTTTTAAATGTCTTTGGGGTAGCGGCTTCCAGGTGGCCTATTTTATCTCGAATTTTAGGAACATATTTCCCCAGAGCATCAAGCGTTCGTTGGATCAGTTCTTCCTTGGAAGCGCGATATTCTTCTTCAGATAAGTTTGCCCAGTCGTCGTAATTGGCATTAGAGGAGGCAACAATGGAGTACATATCAGAGCCTGGCCGGGTTTGTGGATAATAGATGGAAAATGTCCGACTGCTAGTATTTTTGCTGCAAAGTTCTTGAGGGTCGAATTTCTCCGCCTCTGAGGTGAAAAGCAGATCTCCTATATAGTCAATCCTCTCGCCTTTTTTGATACCTATATAGACCTGGCAACTACTGTTATTGAGGCGCACTTTTTGGGCCTCTGTAACGAACCTTTCAGAAAAATTCTCGTCCCCGATCAGTCTGTGGATGGTTGATAACAAATTACCATTGGAGACGACAGCCTTACTCTTGATCATCTTTCCGTTCGCTATTACTCCGGCAGTTTTTTTCGATTCTGTCTTCCCTTCCTCGATCACAATTTTTTCCACCAGGCACTTGGTCCGAATATCGACGCCGTTTTTCAGAAGTTCTTCCCTCATTTTTCCGATAAACTGGTCTGTTCCTCCTCGAACAGTATAAACACCTTTGCTCATAAAGTTGGAAAACACAATTCCATAAGTTATCGCGGGGTCATCCAGGGCTGATCCGTTGGCATAAGTGATTGACTCCATTAACATACGGTGAACATCGTCACGGCCAGGAAAGAATTTTTCAAAAAATTCTCTCGTGGTCATGCCTTGGTCATCATAGAAATTCATGTTTCTCGCTGTATCGAAAAAGCCTTCAATATTCTCCCGGGGTATTTTGAATTGCTGCTCCAAGATGCGTGTAAAATCCTCCCTGTCATAAGTTGTGGTAAACGAGAACTGGGGGTTGTCAAATCTGATCCCCTTGAGCTGAACAATCATGTCAGCAATTTGAGGAGTCCAGTATTTACGGCAGGTTTTAATCATACCAACCGGAAATCCATGTAGGGCGATATCAAAGATATGCCCCTTTCTTTTGAACCAGGTAGCCAATCCACCAAGGTTGTAGTGCTGCTCAAGAAGTACAACTGAGTGTCCTCCTCTGGCCAGCATATTGGCACATGTCAATCCCGCCAATCCACTTCCAATGACGACGACATCATATTCCGATTTTATATCTTTCGACCAGTCCTGGCTCATGAATTCCCCTTTTGATTCTGTCCCTTTCATTAGACCTTCTGTAGAACGTGAAGATTGGCCATAGAGATACCACTAAGCATTGCTCCAACAATTCCCAGAAATCCCTGGTCTGTGCCGCAAATAAACAGATTGTCCAAATGAGTCCTCCCCGTTTTGGTTTTATTTGGTGTTCCATAGACTGCGCCATTTATGCGGCCTGTGAATCTGTGAATTGTCTTCGGAGTAAAAATATCGGTAAAAATAATTGAATCACGGAAATCGGAGGCGAATTTCACCACCTCTTTGAGTGTGGCTTCCAGACAGACAGCCTTCTGGGCCTTGTACTCCTCTTCACCCAATCTGTCCCAAAGATCGAAGTTAGCCAAGTTGGTTATCCTGATCATGCCCTCTGGTAAAGGATTTTCGAATTGAAAGTTATTAGGGCAACAAATAACGCCACTGGAAACATCAACTAGATCGTCAGGTTTACGATAATCAAATCTATCTGAATTATTGTAAAAGGCAATTGTTGTGTTGTAGCCCATTTCGGCGGGTTCTTTATTTAAAATCAGAATAAACTCCACAAATGAAAGTTGACCCACGTGGCAATTGAATTTTGAAGAGTCATAGCCGTTCAACAGTTTCATCGTTTCAACATAGCCAGCGGATGATAGTATTCTATCAGCTGTCAAGACCTCACCATTTTCGAGCAAGATTGATTCAATTTTGCCATTAGCACATTTAAGATTTGTTACCGCACACCTCATCTTTAATTCACCGCCGCAAGCCTTGTATTTCTTCACCAGCACATCAAGGATTTGGCGTACCCCGGCTCGGGGGCGGGCAAAACCTTCGCAAAAGATACTCTTGAACATGATAACAAACTGTCCGAACTCCATGTCATTCTCTTGAGCATTTCCATAAAACATAAGCGGGCAAAAAATCATATTGCTGAGGAGTGGGTCGGATATAATAGAACTCACAACTTCACGAGCCGAAATCAGTTTGGCATATAAGTTCAGTTCATCATATTCCAAAATAGTCTTAAGCAGCTTTTGGAAATTGTCAGCTTGCCTGGGAAAGTTATCGACGACCTCTTGGACAAAAAAGTCGAATTCATTATTAAACCTTAGGGTTTTATCGGGAAATTTAATTACTGACATTCGTTGCGGGCAGAGGCCGAAATCTTCAGCTTCTAGCTTAAGTTGTCGCAGCAGCTTCGGCAATGGTGCTAATTTAACACCTTTGGGAACATAATTGGTCATGGCATGAAGACCGACATCGAATTTATGTCCCTCAAGGTTGTAAAAAGAGTTCAGCCCCCCAACGCGATAATGTTTTTCCACGATGCAGACTTTTTTACCGTAGTAGGCTAATCTAATGCCAGCGGCAAGGCCAGACATTCCTGCACCGATAATCAGAACATCGTAATCCATGGTAAGGCTCTTTTTAAAATCGAAGGCTGACCTGAATCTTCAATCCTCGGGGAAAATACGATAAAAACTTGTGTTCCTGGCCTACCAACACTATTGATTAAAGTTCTCTCATCCGCGGCTCTAGATAAGCTGCAGAGCTATCTAACGTGGCTAAATGTATATAGTCATCCTCGGGAACTTCGATACCGTAGCGTTTTCGTAGCTCCATAATGATGTCTAAGAAATCCATTGAGTCTAGTTCCACTTGTTCTCGTATCGGGATATCACCCTTGAGATTACTCAGATCTTCGTCTGGTATGATTTGGGCTATGATTTCCAGTATCGTGTCTTTAATTTGCTCCTTGGTCATATACCCCCCGTTTGTTTATTCTAAGAATGCTTTCAGCTTTATTCCTCAAATCTTTTTACGATAACAACCGAATTGATGCCTAGCATCCCGAAAGAATTATTCAATATATAGTCGGCCTTGTCAATTTTTTTTGGCTCATTGATAACCAGGTTGTTAAGAGGACACTCAGGGTCTAAGTGGTCCAGATTGATCGTGGGATGGACAATAGAGTCTTCAAAAGAAGGTAAATTACCCGCTAATTCTAAGGCACCAGCGGCTCCCATAGTATGGCCAATAAAACTCTTGGTGTTGTTCATATACGCATGGGGATATTCGCCAAAGACTTCTCTAATTGACTGGCACTCCACAGGGTCTCCTTCGGTGGTGCCTGTACCGTGAGTATTGATAATATCGATATCTTCTGGAGATATACCGGCTTTGTTAAGAGCAAGTTTAATGCACTGAATTTGTCTTTCTTTGTCGGGGAAAATAAAGTCAGTGGCATCTGAGTTGATAGCATAGCCTACGATTTCACCGTATATCCTAACTCCCCTTTTAAGGGCGTCGCTTAGTCTTTCTAAAACAAAAATGCAGCCGCCTTCGGAAACAACCACGCCATTCCTATCCTTATCAAAGGGGCGACATGCCTTCTCAGGGTCTGGATGAGAAGCCAAAGCCCCTTCGCTTTTAAAGCCAGCAAAAATACCAAAGGAGCCGGTGCTCTCCGAAACTCCACCACCTAAAGCTAAATCGACTTCATTCAGCAGCAGCATTTGTAAGCCATGTGTAAGTCCAATGTTACCGCCTGCACAGGCGGCCCCCAAAGTATAGTGAGGTCCGGTAATTCCCATATTCAGGGTGACTTCGCCAGCGGGATTGTTAGCCACTACTCTTGGATTGTGATGGTGCGACCAATATTTTACATCATAGTCAAATTGCTTAATCTCATAGATTTCGTTTTCGGTTTCCACGGTGCCATGCTCGGTAATCC
>DAOURD010000154.1:0-4754 GCA_030625295.1 Desulfobacterales bacterium
AAGGCCTCCTGTTGGACAACTTTGCGACCTTCTGCGCCTTAGATTCAGCCATGTGCTCCCGCGATCCAGAGGTGTGGACCTGGTCACAATGGCCCACGGAATACCAGCGACCTGACACTGAAGCAGCCCAACGATTTCGACAGGAACACTGGCAGGAAGTCCTCTTTTACAAATACATACAATGGCAATTGGAAAAACAGCTTGCCGAAGTCCAGGACCATGCAAAAAGCCGGGGAATGTGTATCGGCCTCTACCATGACCTGGCCCTGGCCACCGACCGGTTCAGCGCTGACTTTTGGGCCTATCGGGATTTCTTCATTCCTAAGCTCCGGGTTGGAGCCCCACCGGATGCATTCTCACAACACGGTCAGGACTGGGGTTTCCCTCCACCTAATATGGAAAAATTCCGAGAGACCGGCTATGACTTGTTTGTGAAAGAGATTCAGAAAAACTGCGCCTTCGGGGGTGCCTTGCGGATCGATCACGTCATGAGGTTTTTTCACCTTTACTGCATACCCGGGGATGAGCCACGAAAGAAAGGGGCCTATGTATCGCAGCCGTTTGAAGATCTGATCAGGATTGTTGCCCTGGAGAGTGTTCGCAATCAAGTGGTCATCATCGGGGAAGACCTTGGTACTGTGCCAGTCTATATACGGGATATACTAAAGGCGGCAAACATCTTTTCATACCGACTTCTCTATTTTGAAAAGGACGATCAGCAAGACTTTATACGCCCTCAAGACTATCCTGAATTAGCGCTTGTGACGGTTACAACCCACGATCTGCCTACGTTAGCTGGATTTTGGACCCACAGGGACATCAAGGTCCGCAAGCAGGCTGGCATGTTTGACAACCAACAGGCTCTCATCGAGGCTGCTGCTGAAAGAACGGCAGACAAGAAAAAGCTGTTAGGGTTGTTGCAGGAGTTGGGTCTGCTTCCTGGACACTGTTCCACAGACGTGAATACCTATCCCGAGGTCACAGGGGAGCTTCACAACGCAGTGGTGGGCTTTCTTGCCCTCACACCCGCGAAGCTGTTCATTTTAAGCCAGGAAGACCTGTTCAAGGAGACAGATCAGCAAAATCTTCCGGGAACAACCGCAGAATACCCAAACTGGTCCTTGAAAATGAAATACACCCTGGAACAATTGCGCAAAGACCCAAAGGTGAGGGCTTTTTGCGAGATGTTCCGAAACTGGATCAACAGATCTGGACGAAATAACCCCTCATAAAATCGCTTCGCGATTTTATATAACGCGGTTACGCCGCTTAAAAAAATGACAAGTGACCAAATCGCAAGAATCGCGGTTCAAATCTATGAGATACAGGACCCTCGTGAGGCTGAAGCGGCTATCGAGCTTGGTGTTGACCGCATCGGAAGCGTCATCCTCTCTGAGGAAAACTGGAAGGTGCCGGCCATAAGGGAGGCAATCCTTATTTCAAGGGGAGCCAGAGTGAAGCATAGTATGATTCCACTCTTCAATACCAAAGGGGTCTTGTTTCAGAGCATCGAGTACTATCAGCCGGACATTATACATTTTTGCGGGTGTCTCACACATGATGACTGTCGCATGATGCCCTGCGAGGCTCTTGTTGATCTCCAGGTTTGCGTAAGAAAGCGATTCCCGGAAATCGAAATCATGCGCTCTGTTCCCGTTGCCACACCAGGAAGTAGTCAAAGGATTCCAACACTGGAAATTGCCGGGTATTTTGAATCCGTAAGTGATTACTTTCTTATTGACACCTCGCCTGGCCACGCTATGAGCGTGGTAGAGGGATACATTGGCATCACAGGACGCACTGGCGATTGGACCGTTGCCAGGGGGCTCGCAGAGTCAAGCCCCGTTCCTGTCATTTTAGCCGGAGGGCTGTCGCCAGAAAATGTCTATGAAGCTGTCATAGCCGTTAAGCCTTTTGGGGTAGACAGTTGCACAAAAACGAATGCGGTTGACAGGAGCGGTAGACATGTGCGGTTCAAAAAGGACCACAACAAGGTGAAGGCCTTTGTCCAGGAAGTGCGTCGCGCCGAGAAGGACCTTATATAAAATCGCGGTAGGCGTTCACAGGTTCAGGGTTCACCGTTCAGGGTTACAAAGAAAGGAAGCGAACATGACCGAAAGAGAGGCTATACTGGGGTTTATGATGGGAGAGAGGATGAAGGCAGCCCTTATCGTTGGTACACAATTGGCCATGGTGATCGAAGGGCTTGCCGAGCATGAAAAAGCGGGGGCAAACAAGGTTTTCTCTGTGTTTTTGAGAACCTTGTATCAAGATATTGGGCTGGCCCACAAAGTCTCTCCCCAAGAAAATTGGGCTGAGATTCGAAGGGAACTCGACGGTGGTTTGGTCATGGTCGATTCAAAGGTCTCGCATGGTGCCATGGACAATCTCTCACGGGCCATCAGTCACGCTACTACGATCAGCAACAGAGCCATGACTTTTCTTAAAGATAAAGGACTACTTTAAAAATGCGGTGAAACCTCCTATTCATGAAGGGATTTGCGTTAGGAATTCCGGAGCTTGGTGAATCTGTTACGTAAAGGAACCAGCTTGAAGACCGTTATTAAGCACTGTTTGAGTGGGGCTGAAACTGCCTCGGGCACAGTCGTCATAATCGATGTTTTCCGGGCAAGCAACACTATCCTCATGCTCCTCGCCAGGGGCGCTACTTCTGTTATACCCGTTGCAACAGTTCAGGAAGCCTTCGCCATGAAAGACAAGCATCCTGATTACCTGCTTGCGGGGGAGCGCAAAGGGATCAAGGTGGCCGGTTTTGATATGGGCAATTCTCCTTATGAGGCCAGCAGAATGGACTTGGCCGGCAAGCACGTGATTTTGACCACTTCTGCTGGCACCCGGGCGATATGGCATGCTAAAAGAGCAGAAAGGATTTTTGTTGGAAGCTTTGGGAATGCAGATGCGCTCGTAAAAATGTTGAAACAGATGAATCCATTGCTTGTGACATGGCTTGCTGTTGGTACTGAGGCGGTGTCCGGAGCAATTGAAGACGAGCTTTGCGCAGTTTATCTGAAGGTCATGCTGGAAGGGGAGCCTCAGGATTTTAGTTCTATCAGGGTCAAAATCTTGACAGGAGAGGGGGCTGAACGCCTCAGACGCCTGGGACAGGAGAACGACTTTTCCTATTGCCTGGCGACCAATATGTTCGAGTTCGTGCCTGAAATTGCGCAGGAAGGAGACAGTATGGGATTTTTAAGATGATAAAAGGCTGACACAGGCTATTTTGGCATGCACATTGCTGTCCCACCGTTAAAAGCATTAAAAGCAATGCGGTTTTCGGTAAATCCGGGCTTTTTCAACCTATGATGCACTTCATGTCAAGGCGTGAGCCGCGAATCCGAAATACCATAAATGAGTGCGAAAAGCTTTGATGTAAGCCAGGACGACCACGGCATTTACCACCTTCATGGAGAACTCTCCATTCACGAGCTGGATGACCTCAGAGGCTTCTTGGAGGAGTCTCTCAAAGGCGAACAGAAGATTGCTATTTCCCTTGCCAAGGTTAGGTTTATCGACACTGCGGCCCTTCAGTTGCTCATTGCCTTCAAAAAACGGTTCCAACCCGAAGCTAAGTTGCGGATTTCCGATGTCTCTTCTGAGGTAGAGAAGATCTTGTCCCTTTGCGGTCTCAAAACTGCATTGGTGTGAGAGGTGTGGCGAGATGGAAAAGCACATTCTATTTGTAGATGATTCGCCTACCATAAGGTCGTCAGTCTCTTTTTGCTTACGCAACGCAGGATATCGAGTGACAGAAGCTGTAGATGGTAAAGATGGCCTCGAAAAAGTGCAATCCTTTAAAGACAAAGGTGATACCCTGTCCCTGATTATTACCGACATTAATATGCCCCAGATGGATGGGATTACCTTCATATCCGAAGTAAAAGAGACCGAATTCAAGTTCATTCCCATTTTAGTTCTGACCACCGAGGCCGAGGAATCTATGATAAAAAAAGGACGAGACGCAGGTGCCTCAGGCTGGCTGTTGAAGCCTTTTCAAGCCGAACAGCTTCTGTGGGCTGTCAAGAAAGTTGTGTGGCCAAAATGACCGAGGATGATGAGACCTTACAAATTTTTTTCTCCGAGACAGAAGAGCTGCTCAAACTGGCAGAAAAAAGCCTTCTTGCGCTTGAGTCCACACCCGAATCCACATCAGATATAGAACAACTCTTCAGGTCGGTTCATACCCTGAAGAGTGGCGCGGGCATGGTGGGATATATGGGTATTTCAGACTATGCCCACCTTCTTGAGAACCTGCTGGAACGTCTTAGAAGCGGCAAATTGGCCGTAACCAACAACCTTATCACCTTTCTTCTGAGCTCAGTCGACTTCATTCGATCCATGATTGACAGGGTATCACAAGGTGAGGCCGAAGCTGACCCAAAGGTTCTCGATGAGCGAAAAAATCAGGTAAAGCGTTATTTGGGGATAGACGGGATAGGCTCATCTGAAGAGGAACCCGAGCCACCGGTCAAAGACGCTCCCAAAGAAGCCGCACAAGAATTCAGTTTCTACAAAATTGATCTCAAGTTCCGAAGGGACCTTTTCTATTCCGGCCAGGACCCGCTTCTCATCCTTCTGGGGCTTTCGGAATTGGGGGAGTTTGTACAGGTGGTACCCGATCTTTCCGAACTTCCGGATTTCGAAAACTTCTCTATGTATGATCTTTATATATCCTGGCAGATCATTATTAAGACCGAGCGGCCTTACCAGGATCTTGAAGATGTTTTTTTGTTCGT
>DAOURD010000280.1:0-3548 GCA_030625295.1 Desulfobacterales bacterium
GAGCGATCTGTGATCCTTGCCAAGCCCATGACCTTTATGAATCTGTGTGGGCCGGCAGTTCGAAACCTGGCTCATTTTTTCAACCTGGATACAAAAGACCTTTTGGTGATTCACGACGACATCGACCTTGTCTTTGGAAAAATAAAAATCAAGCAAAAAGGAGGGGATGGAGGACATAACGGTCTGAAGTCTCTCATAGAAGCCTTTGGTAGCGGCGCATTTGCCCGCGTTCGTATTGGCATTGGCCGTCCGGACACCAAGCAAGAGGTGAAAGGATACGTGCTGAACAGATTTGACGCTCAACAGGTGGCGGTCCTGGATAAAGTAATCACCATGGCACAAGATGCTGTGGAGACACTCCTATTGAAAGGCTTAACACAGGGGATGAACCGTTTTAGCGGGAAGGAAGTTGGAGTAAAATAATGTAGTGGCCCTTCTGATGTTGTCCTTCCTGGTTTAGTCGCAGTACTTGCTGTTAGTTGACCATTAAGACAGGATTGGTGTGGCAATCGCACCAATCCTTTTTTTTGGTAAAATGTCATGTTGGTTGAGACTGATCAATCGGATTAGCTGGCTTCACCGATCATATCATTTGTAGCCGTTCACAGGCCAGTCCTCCTTACAGCAAACGCTCCCGTGAACGGTTACGATCATTTAAAGGCCCAAACAGCAAGATGGGAGTTTTGAGTTGATTATTGGGAAAAAGAATGATATTATTTAATTCTTGATGAGAACTTAGGGGCTTCGCCCCAATTGGAATAATGGAATGCTGGAATGGTGGAATATTGGGTTAAGAGGAATTAAGACAAATTAGAAATGATTCTTTTCGGCCGTTTATTCCCAATATTCCATTGTTCCAATATTCCACCATTCCAGATCAATGGCACAAAAACTGCCACTGAAAGATAAATGATTACAACGAGTTGTACAGTTTCCGAGATGTTTAGTAACATCTGTATCTTCTCCTCTGCATCTTAAGATAACGGAGTTTTTCATATGTTTAAAGTTGGAGATCTGGCAGTTTATCCGGCTCAGGGCGTCGGGCGCATCGAGGCGATCGAGACGCAAGAGATCTCAGGGCAAAAGCAAGATTTTTATATCATGAAGATCCTCGAAAACAACATGATCATCATGATACCTGTGAACAACGTGGAGTCCGTGGGTCTGCGGGATATCATCAACGACGATGAGGTGGCAAAAGTCTATGAAATCATGAAGAAGCGAGATATTCCAGCGGACAATCAGACCTGGAACCGGCGTTACCGTGACTACATGGAAAAGATCAAGACCGGATCAGTATACGATGTAGCGGAGGTCCTCAGGGACCTGTACTTGCTGAAGGTAAATAAAGATCTCTCTTTTGGTGAACGTAAGATGTTTGACACCGCACAAAGTCTACTGCTCAAAGAACTCTCAATCGCCAAGAAGACCAACGAGAGCGCCATCATGTCGGATATAAAGGCCATATTTGAACTGGAAAATCAGGAGTGTGCCTGTTCTTAGTTTTACCGCAACCGAATCAGAGGCTGGTTACCGGCTTGATACAGTCATCGTTGCGCACTTGCCCACCATTTCTCGCTCCCGCGCGAGCTGGTTGATTCGTGCCGGTCACGTCACAGTCAATGGTCTCATTAGAAAACCCGGATATCTAACCAGGCCGGGCGACGTTGTCCGATTTGAAATCCCTTCCCCAGAGCCCATCACATGTAGCCCTGAAGCGATCCCTATTTCTATTCTGTACGAAGACGCGGACGTGATCGTTTTGGACAAACCCCCCGGGCTTGTAGTTCATTCTGGAGCCGGACACAAGAGCAGGACACTTGTGAATGCGTTGCTCTTTCACTGTCCGGATCTTGAAAGGGTTGGCGGCGCTTCCCGCCCAGGCATTGTCCATCGTCTTGATAAGGATACCTCTGGCATTCTGGTGGTGGCAAAAAACAACATGGCCCACGACAGCCTAAGCCACCAATTTAAGAAACGCCAGGTGCAGAAACGATACCTGGCCCTGGTCTATGCAAACATGAAGACACCGGCAGGGGTAATCAGCCTTCCCATAGGGCGGCATCCAACAGATCGAAAAAAGATGTCCGTGGAGAGCCGTCAGAGTCGGTCCACCGAGACCCGCTGGAAGATCAAAGAAGCATTTTCCGGTGTAACCCTCCTTGAAATCGATTTGAAAACCGGGCGAACCCACCAGGTTCGTGTCCACTGCGCGGCCATAGGTCATCCAGTAGTTGGAGACGCCACATACGGAGGAAAAAGAAGGTGGAAGGACCTTGCCCAGGGGCCTATGCAAGATCTCATCAGGGCGATACGCCGGCAAATGCTCCACGCCTGGAAGCTCTCCTTTGTGCATCCCCGTACGGGTCAATTGATGAGCCTTAAATCACCTCTACCGAAGGACATGGCTTCGGTGCTGGAATCCCTGCGAGGTCCACATTCGGAGGCCAGGCATTGATCTCCCATGCGCATTTTGCATTTTACAGTCCCTCAAAAGCCCATGAATGGATCAACTTGGTATTGAGGAAATTGGACAGATCAAATATAAGAGCTGCGGTCATGGATATCATCCTTAACTTTAGGCACCTTAGCTCACTCTTCTGAACTTAGCTCCGCTTCGCTCCGCAATTGGAATAATGGAATGATGGAATTGTGGAATAATGGGTTTAAGAGGATTTTGGTCTTTTTGACTTCTACATCATTCCAATATTCCATCATTCCTTTCTTGAGATCGTAGCCAGGTTAATAAAGTGCTATAAGTTCAATAAGTTGTACAAATTCCAAAACGTCTAATGTGTCTTGCCATACCTGCTAGAGTAACGAAAATCAAGGGTAATATGGCCACAATCGAAGTTGGCGGCGTGACACGTTCTGCCTCCCTTATGCTCGTTACTGATGTGGTTGTAGGAGATTACGTCATTGTTCATGCAGGATTTGCCATACACAGGGTAGATCCGGAAGAAGCGCAAGAATCCCTTCGGCTCCTTCGGGAATTGGCAACGGCTGAATAGTCTGATTTTGTATATTTAGACAGGATTTACAGGATGATCCGGATTAACTTAGCTTCGCAATTGGTCGAGTCGTTGAGTAGTAGAGTCGTCGAGTTGTTGAATCGTTACTACCTCACCACTTGACTACTTGACCACTCGACTAAGGAAGGATGCTTCACATTGAAAATACCCATTGTACGTAACATTCTGGAGGTTAACGATCGTATTGCGAACGAGCACAGGGAGTTGTTCCAGAAGAACAACTTGCTGGTCCTCAACCTTATGAGCTCGCCCGGGGCCGGGAAAACCAGCTTGCTTGAAAACACCATCGGACATTTGAATGAAAAAATGCGTATCGGAGTCATTGAAGGAGATATCCAGACTTCGGTAGACGCTGAACGAATCCTCGGGGCAGGAGCTGCAGCCGTACAGATCAATACGGACGGTGCGTGTCACCTGGATGCAAACATGATAAAAGCCGCCCTTCCCGGTATCAACATGGAAGAGACAGACCTCCTGTTTATCGAAAATGTGGGAAACCTCGTGTGCCCTGCAGAA